>JAPSHL010000045.1 GCA_031179905.1 Bacillus sp. (in: firmicutes)
ATCACTTGTGGTACTTCCACTTGATTGAACTCGCTGATTTGTGTTTCAAAATCATTTAAAGTACTTTCGAGCTGTTCAACTGTTTCCGGATTTGTCACTGCATCTTGTGCCATAGCTGGAAGCTCTACTGCAAATGCTGCCGCTTCGTTAGCATACTCTGTTGCTTCATTGACATAGTTAATTGTATTTTTTGTTTCTTCCACAGGTGAACATCCTGCTGCTATCAACAGCATCATCGGGAGAGCCAGCAATAATTTCTTCATAAAATCACTCCTTTATTTTTTTCCTTTTCTTTTTTCCCATTCCTTTTTTAATAAAGGCAAGCCTTTTTTCTTGAGAATTTTTACGCCTTCTTTTTGGAGATAAGTTTTCATAAGCCTTTTTAGCGTCGACACGCAGCTCCTCCTCCTTCCCTAACGAATATTTGTTTGCAGCAGTTAAAAAAGCACAGCAAAAAGACCTCACCAAATAAATGGCAAAGGTCTCACAAACAACATATGTTGCCAATAAAGCCGAGGTCCGCTGACCTGTATTGACGACTTTATTGTACAGTTACTCCCCTTTTGACAAAAGGTTAATTCATTCAATTATTAGCTTCATTATATAATATGCCTCATTACCAGTCAAACAAGACAAATGTTTATATTAGCTTAGCGAAATAGCAAGGCTTGTTTTTGCTTCTTCATATAAAGCTCGCTCCTTTTTATCCGCAGCATAAGCAAGGAGCAAGACAAGTGTATAAACAGACTTAAACTTGGCAAGCTCCAAACTGAGACTGTCAACATCACTATATACAGCAAAAAAAGCTTCCCTTTCGTCTGCAGGAATAAGGCTGAAAACAATTGATAAGTCAACTGCCCGATGTCCGATATGCACATCGCCCCAATCAATGACGGCGGTCAGTTCCTTACACTCGTTTACAAGCATGTTGCGTAAATGGAGATCACCATGCACTAGCACATGCTCCTTGGGAACATCAATATGCTCAAGCTCCAGGCAGTATTTTCTCGCCTTTTGAAAAACTGAACAGTTATCAAGCACTAACAAAGTCTCTAGTTTTTCTGCCATTCCGGCTTTTCTTTTCCCTATATCAAGACGGCCAAGCGTATCATATGGGATAGGCAAGTCCTTTAATTGACTAATAGATATAGAATGGAGACTTTTTAAAAACTCTCCCAGTGGCCGGATTAGCTTCGTCCGCTCTTCCTTTGTTAATTTACAGGGCATCATGCCGGAAAGATAATGGTAACCTAAGAAGGACCATTTGTACTCTTCTGAATTTTTTCCAAAGAAAACTGGTACTGGTATTTTTATCGGCAATATTTGATGAATAATTGGAAGCAGGACAGCCTCTGTTTCAATTAAATCTCCTGCTATTTTTCTTCGTGGAAAACGAAAGACATACTGATCATTCACTGCAAATATCGTGTTGTCAAAACCTTCGCCTATTTCCTTAATACTTTGTATAGATATAGCAGGAAACTGCTTACTAATTAAAGTAATTGCCAGCTCTTTTTCTACTACAATCTCAGGAGCCCAAGCATTCCCCATATTTCCACCTCTTTAATGATTAACATTTGAAACTTATTCATCTTTATTTCCATACATAATCTCCGTACTGTAGGAATAAAGTTCAATAATATTTCCAAATGGGTCTTCACAATAAATTAAATTATATGGCTTTCCCGGCCAAGTATTCCACATACTGCTCCTGATTTTCCCTCCGCTTTTTTGTATTTCGTCAGCCTTTTCCTTTATGTTATCAGCAATAATACAGAGATGGAAAAAGCCAGCTTCATGAATGTCTCTTTCTCTATTAATAGTTCTCGGTTCCTGGAACTCAAACAACTCTATTCCTACTTGATTATCTCCTATTAAATGAGCATTGCGCATTTTTTTTATGTGGTTCCCCAGCAAATCGTTTGTCATATTATCAGCATCCTCCTTCTTCTGATGGAAGGAGTACGGACCGGCAATCACCTTAAAGTTTAGAATTTTCTCATACCAACCAATCGCTTTATCCAAATCTGTAACGGCAATGCCTATATGGGTAATAGCAGCCATATTAACCTCTCCCTTTTCAAAAACTCTTTACTTCTATATATTCCCATACGACATCTGTTAAAACAAAAAAAGAGCTGTAAATACCCTTCTCAGCTCTTCTACATCTATTTTTTTATAACAATATCCTTCGGTTCAGCTGACTTAGTTTTAATAACGAACATCGAGATTAACTGTATAACTGCGATGCAGCCTAAGATGATGCGCATATACATATGCGGGGCAAAATAGGCACTTATCCCAATACAGATATAGCAGGTGGCTAGAATTTTTATTTTTTGTCTCTTTGTCAATTCTCCTTTTTTAAAACCCTTCACGTATTCATCATAAAATTTCGTTGAACGGAAATACGCATTAAGCCGTTCTGAGCTCCGTGTATAGAAAAAGGAAGTCAACAGCAGAAACGGAGTTGTCGGAAGTAACGGAAGAAAGATGCCGACAAGGCCAATCCCCAAAAACACAGTACCTAATACAATATAAATCCATTTATATAATTGCTTCAATTCTTCTCTTTAACTCCTTTCATCTATTTCACAAATCACTGACAAATATCTATGGAAGGAAGATACTTCTTATACTCTTATTATAGAATAGACTGGTCCTTTCTTGACTGTACTTTGTTAATGTATACGAAAACTTCATATTTTATGTGGAGAAAAAAGGAAATTTATTACGTAAAGCTTTCCTTGCTCTTTTTTTCCTGCAAATGCAGAAAAAAAGAGCAAGGAATACAGCTGTTACAAACTGCAAATAATCGAATAAAAATATAAACCCGATATTCATCCACTTATAAAGCTGAAGACAGTCAATTGCCTTAGCAAATCCCCCGTAAGCTTGTGACTAATCCCTCAATATACACATGTTTATTCCTATTTATACAATACTGATATGTCAGCATAAAGGTGACAGGAATAAAGGAAGTATTGATAGACAAATTAACATTCATTATCGGTGTCAGTGGAAAAGGATGAATAACGAGTCCCTTTACGACTGTAACAGAATCTACCTAGTTCATTAGTGCATGAATAGCAAAACCAAAAAATAGAATTCGGAAGATTTTTTGCCGATCCAGCCATATGAGCAAAACAATAAGCGGGCCTGCCAGAAAGACGATATTCAACAAAAAATGCCAATCCTGAAAGCCGGCGAATGCTGTTCAATCTTCATTCAAACAACCTGCAATTTTCCTTTTTGTAGTTATCATCCCCACCCCTTTCCCAAATACACCCCTATAAGGAAAATAATTGCTATAATGAAGACTTTCTGTCACAATAAGAGCAAGATATTTCCATTTTCTTAAATTGAATGGAGGCAATAACATGAAGAAAATCCACGAGACACAATCGGACGAGACAAAATATGTGAATAGTAATGAAGAAATATTTATTCCGTATGAATTTAAAGAAGCACAGAGAGCAACTGGCGATAGTTTCCCTGCGATGGATTATAATATAAGCACATTTCCTAAGCCTGTTCGATATGCCGGTTTTATGCTCGGCTCCTTTCTTGCGGCAATGCTCACTTTTATGTTAATTTCTTCCTGGTTGTAGTAATAAAAGCAGATGCTGTGAAGTATCTGCTTTTATTTAGACTCTATTCTTGCTGCATTTTCAATAATAAAAGCCTCTATTACTATTCTGCTTCTTTTTTAACGTAACGGAAATATCCTCTCGCTGTTTGTGATCAGCAGTGGTTTTCTATATGTAAATCATATAACCCTTTGTGAGCTTAATCGGATTCTTTATTCCTGCGTTTGTTTTTTTATCCCATTGAATCGATTCAACAGGTTCACCTTCTGCATAAGGTTATCTATAAATATATCAAGGGGTCTTTGCTGGCCTTCAGTATAAAAACAGTTCCTTCAGGCAGTTCTTCGCCAACCTATAGTATCTAGTTTATAAAGCCTATATACTTCCGCTTCATTATTTGTGCAGATATTATTTCCGACACATTCCCTAAATTTCACCATACACTTCCAACTAATTTGATAACAAATTACTATAAAAAAGACCCATGACTGTCGCTAAACAATCACAGGTCATCTCTCAATTAATTTACTAATTCTAAGGATTTCTCTATTTTTTCTTTATCATGCTCCAGCTGTTTATTTACATCATGAGCATAGTACATACCATTTTTCATCATATAGTTGGCAATTTTCGCATGGTTATCAATTGCTTCATCAAGCTGCTTCTTTAATACCTTCCGTACTTCTGGCGAAGCAGTTTCCGTTATTGCGACAGCATACGTTCTGACTGTTGCTTTAGCAGAAACCAGCAGCTCTGTTGCAATCAGTTCATCACGCATCTTTCCAGCAGTCTTCAATTTATCCATAATACCCATTCTAATCACCTTCCCTTTATTTAGATAAGATATCTTGCAATTCTTTGATTGCTTTCTCAGAACTGGACACATCGTTACTCAAGATCATTTTCAAGGTGTCATCTTCCACAAGGGATTGCAATGCATAAGATTTAACTAGACAACTTTGTTTCAAAGTAAGCACTTCATGTAATTCTAGCGTTTCGTGTACTGCTAATTTTTCTGAAGCCATATTTACTCCTCCTCACCATCTTGTCTTATGTAATAGATATAACCGCCAGAAGCAGAGGATAAACTAGTTTTTTTATTCTACTTAAAACTTGATAGTTTTTATACCTTTAATGATTCCTTTAGAAAACTTGTTAAATATTCGGCACTTGTGATTTTTTTATTGCATTCATAACTGTCTGTACAGATTAGATTACCGATAGATTTGAAGTAATCTGGATTTTTAGACTGTTTCGCTTTTGTGACGGTTGAAAAGTAGGAAACCTCTCCAAAACAATTACAAATGGAGCAAAGATTTTTTTTATTTGTTGGTGCAAATCTGCCTTCAATACCTACCAAATTCCCATCCAGCTGATAGATAATAAATTTTTTATTTGATCTTAAATCATTCCAGCTTAAATAGGTGAGTCGGCTGTTGTCTATCTTTGCTAAGTCAGGAAGCTTTAACTTTTTCTGCTTCGGAAACATTTTTTTCAGCTGCTGCTCTTGTATATTTGGGAAGGGCAATAAATAAGCTGAAAGATACTCGGTATATTGGTCATACTCTTTGTTAGTTTTTAGTTTTGAAAGATCCAGCAAGCTTTGTTGTTCAAATGAAGCATTCGGAAAAAGGCTAGAGATTTTGCTGTTGGCTAAATCAATCACAGCGGCCAAAACTTTTCCTGGTACATTCTTTTTTATACTGTCGTTAATTAAAGCAACCTGAGTTTTTATAAAATTCAGCTGTTCATTATTAATAAACTGGTCCATCATCTTCACTCCATTTCTTTTGTTTATTTTATATAAAGAAGCAAAATCCTTAAATGGAAAGAATAACTTAGAAACATTTTTTACATAAAAAAACACTGATGAATAAACATCAGTGCTGTTACTTGTTGTTATGGGAATAAACAATCTTCTTAATCGTTTCGGTTGAAAGATAAAATTCCTCGGCCAGTTGAGCGATACTTCTGCCGTTCATAAACGAATTCCTTATCTCGGCATTGCGGCGGTCAAAATGTCGTCTTCCTCCGCTTGAAGTTCCCCATTTTCGATACTCTTTTTCCTGCTTAGGAATATAAAGTGTTTCCCCTTGGACATATTTTTGGATTTCCAAAATGAGTGCTTCAGGTAACACTTTATTTGCATTCGTATATTTCAATTTTGCTCCACCCCTTATTGATTTATAAATAAATAAGGTGCAAAGCCAAAATACTAGAAAAGCTTTTTAAGCGATAAAATTAATTGTTTCGCCCCATGCAAAGTATCGCCTTTCCAATAACAGGCTTTGCATGAGTGGATGAAGTACTAGATAATTCTTTATGATTATCCATATTTTAAGCACCTCCCTTTAATTTAATATTATAACGAAAATCACTAATGGATAACATTTGTTTCGGTTGCAAGAATATAATTTTATAATAAAAAAATAGGCAGTACAGGTTAATATTATCACCAACTACCTATCCATTAAAAACCGCTGCCCGGTGGCTGTTACTTTAGTTTGAAAATATATTATTAATTGTCAGCTCGTTACTGATTATCCCTTTGTTTTGTGCTTGTACTTCTTTTAATTTTTCTGGTGTGACATCATTTCCTAATGGATCTATAATCGTTGTATTTAAAAGAATGCTGTCCATAGAACCCCGAAACGTTTTGATATATTCAGTAAAAAGTACTTGGCGTTCATTTTTTTCTTCTTGGGTTAAATTTCTTACTTTAGAGATTTTAGCTAACTCATTTATTCTATTCAAATTTTTTCTCATTTTTTCAACCTCCCTGTTTCGTGTATTAATACTAGCCTAATCAGAGGTGTTACCATAAACAGCAATTATCTCGAATTCGAGATAATTTTATTACACAAATGAAATTTTGTCAATATATTCCTTAATCAAAAAGGAAATCACATTGTAAAAAGAACTATATATACTAAAATTATTGGTTAATGCTCAAGCTATTAGGAGAAAAATTTGAGAGTCTGTACGAAAGGTGATTATAAATGAAAGTGGACAATACAATTGTAGATCTGCATCTAAAAAAGGAAATAGAAGAGGAGATAGAATCTTTAAAGTTCACGAAAAATTTCCGCTCTGCTACTGCTGAAGAATGGTACATATTTATGAAAAGCTATGCTGATCCCAAAACCGGGGGAGCTGCAGGGAAAGCAATTATTCATTATAACTTGTATGGAAATAAAGAGATATTCATTAATACAACTATTATCTTTGATGATGAAAAACTCTTCAATCATGAGCTTCACCCGCTAGTATATGCAATTGCAGACGAAATAATAAACAGGCTGGTAGGTTATGCCGACACCTTATTATCTGTTCACGCAGGATCAAATTCTTATCATGCAGAATATAAATCAAATTAATAATCTTAACAGGAAATCACATAATAAAAATGGAGGTGAAGATAATGAAAACAAAGGATGATTTTTCAGAAGGTGCTAAAATCACTGATAAAGCTCATACATATGGGCCGCCAAATGGAGGAAGTGCAAACTCCCATTCTCCTCAGTCTGTTCCGAATACGGAAGCAGCTAAAACAGGCAAACAGAAGTAATAGCCTTTTATAGCAATATAAAAAGACCTTGGTGCTTTTGCACTGAGGTCTTTTGCAGTTAACACATTGTTTGCTACTGTTGTTATTAAAACTGTTCTGTATTCTTTTTTATAACATAGCTTTTAGTTTGTCCCTTTTACAATAATATCTGCTCTTTCAATCGGCTTATGTGTTTCAACATATATATCCTCTGCAATCATCCAATTATTCTCCCACAACTCTTTAGCCTCTTCACCGTCTCTTTCCATGCCTCTTAAAAGCCTGATTTCTCGTGGACAATCAACCCAAATAGTTAATTCGTAAAAATTTGCTAGTTCCTTGCGAGTCGAATAAACCCCTTCTATTATGACAATGCCACCGACAGGTATCTTACGCCATTCTGCCAAACTGTCTGTCTCCCAGTCGTATCGTTGATAAACTCCCTCTCTGTTTTGACTAACTGGTACAAGAATGTTACTTAATACACGTTCCCAATCAAAGTCTGCACCAATTGGCTTAATAGCAGGCTCTGCTTCAACTATATGCGTGGACGGGAAATAAAAATCATCCATATGTACAACTGTTACAGAAGAATATTCTTCCTTCAACCGGTTCGCAAAGGTAGTCTTTCCAGCTCCACAACCATCTATTCCAATTAACAATGTGGATTGTTTCCTTGGAGTTGAATCTATTAAGCTGCTTAACTGGCTAAAATTATTGATTTCGCCATTTTTCGAATAAATATTCACTATACCACCCACTTATAAAAAAGTTAAAAACTTGCCAACGTAACTATTAGTTTATGAAGCGAATAAATTGTTAATGCTAATAGCAAAAAGGATGTGATAATTATGTATGCAGAATTATCAAAGAATGAACAAGGCAGATATGCTCTTCCTAATGGAGAATATTTTACAACAGATGACGACATTGAAGCTTTCATTCAGGATCAATGGATAAAAACAACTGTTGACCATAATCATGAAGACTATTACTTAGTAGGTTATCCTGATATTTCCTTGCAAGGGTTAATGGCCAAGTACCCTAATGTTGTTTAATATGCTCGATTAGCAGATTTTTTCATATACAGTCTATTATGACAAAAAAACACAGCTCTCAAAAGAGCTGTGTTAATCAATTACGCATACATCTTACCAGATTCTTCTTTGCGGAAGAAGCTCGTCATAGCATTGAAGACATCTGCCTTTTGCCTCAGCAAGTAATGGCGGAACTTATCATTTGAGATATTTTTATAGGCGGACATTAATGTGCTGTGGCGATTGTACTGGTTGACCTCTCCATATCCAAACATATTGGAGACCTCCATCAGTTCTTCAACAAGCTTTACACAGCGTGCATTGTCTGATGTGAGATTATCGCCGTCTGAGAAGTGAAATGGATAAATATTAAATCTGCTAGGATCATATTTATCATTGATCAGTTCAAGCGCCTTCCTGTATACGGAAGAACAAATAGTACCACCGCTTTCTCCTTTAGAGAAGAAATCCTCTTCTGACACTACCTTTGCTTCTGTATGATGTGCGATAAATTCAATTTCGACCGTTTCGTATTTTGTGCGGAGAAATCTTGTCATCCAGAAGAAAAAGCTTCTTGCCATATATTTTTCCCATAGTCCCATTGAGCCGCTCGTATCCATCATTGCAAGGACAACCGCCTTTGATTCTGGCTTTGTTACTTCACTCCATGTCTTAAACTTTAAGTCTTCTGGGTATATTGGATAAAAGCCTGGCTTGTTGCTCATTGCATTCCGTTTAAAGGCAGACATCATCGTCCGTTTCTTATCAATATTACCCATCAGCCCTGTTTTCCTGATGTCATTGAATTCAATATTCTCCACAACAATTTGGTCCTGTTCTTTTCGCTTCAAGTTAGGCAGCTCCAATTGTTTGAAGAGTGCTTCCTCGAGCTCCATTAAGGACACTTCTGCTTCAAAGTAATCTTCTCCTGCCTGGTCGCCAGCTCCTTGACCTTTACCGGGTCCTTTCTGGTTGCCAGATCCATCTCGAGCCACAACATCGCCAACTTGGCTGTCTCCATTTCCTTGCCCAACATGTTTATTTTTATCATAATTATAGCGAATTTTATATTCATCTAAAGAACGTATTGGTATTTTTACTACTTCTCTTCCATTAGACATCACGATGTTTTCTTCGGTAATTAAGTCGGGCAGATTATTTTTGATAGCCTCCTGCACTTTTTCCTGGTGTCGCTGCTGATCGTCATGGCCTTTACGATGGAGGGACCAATCTTCTTGGGAAATTACAAACTGGTGGTTATTTTCACTTTTTGTCATCCTTACCCCTCCTAATAATAAATTTTTTAGCACCATTTTCTGGTTTCATGCATAAACTAATTCGGGCACCATCTTCCAAAAAATTAGTGATTACTCTATCATATGCATGACGCTTAAATAATTTACTAATAATTAAGAAAATTTGGCAATATAGTCGAATGACAATAATTAATTTTCCATATGGATAAAAGAAGGAACAGACAAGTCCATTGCCCGTTCCTTCTCCTTCATCATCATCAGCGATTTAATAGACTTCCGACATAGCGCAGCAATTCATTAGCAGATGTAGAATTGTAGCCATGTTCATCAATAAGGCGTGCAATTACTTCATTCACTTTTTTAAGCTGCTGCTCATCAGGCGTTTTAGTGGAAGTTGTGATTTTAACAACATCCTTCAAGTCAGCAAATAATTTCTTCTGAATCGCTTCTCTCAAGCGATCATGAGAATTGTAGTCAAATCTTTTCCCTTTTCGTGCATATGCGGAAATGCGGATAAGAATCTCTTCACGGAATGATTTTTTCGCATTTTCAGAGATACCGATTTGTTCTTCAATGGAGCGCATTAGTTTTTCATCAGGATTGATTTCTTCTCCTGTAAGTGGATCACGAAGCTTATTCTTATTGCAATATGCTTCCACATTATCCAAATAGTTATCCATAAGCGTTTTGGCTGATTCTTCATAAGAGTAAACGAATGCCTTTTGTACTTCTTTTTTCGCGATTTCATCATATTCCTTACGGGCAAGTGAAATGCAGTTCAAGTACTTTTCACGTAATTCATTTGTGATTGATGAATGTTGATCTAAACCATCCTTCAAGGAACGAAGCACATCTAAAGCATTTATTGTCGTGATGTCCTTGCGGATGATTGTGGATGAAATTCGATTGATTACATAACGCGGATCAATCCCGCTCATTCCCTCATCACCATATTCATTCTTCAATTCTTTAATATCTGCTGAACTGAAGCCTTCGACACTTTCTCCATCATAAAGGCGCATCTTCTTGACAAGGTCAATGTCGCCTTTCTTTGGATCCTTTAATCGAGTCAAAATAGTGAATATTGCTGCAATCTTTAACGTATGTGGAGCAATGTGCACATCTGCAACATCACTTTCTCTTATCATTTTTTCGTAAATTCGTTCTTCCTCCGATGCCTTCAAGTTATACGGCACAGGCATTACTATAATACGAGAATGCAATGCTTCGTTTTTCTTGTTAGCAATAAAGGAACGGTATTCTGTTTCATTTGTATGTGCCACAATCAGCTCATCAGCAGAGATAAGAGCAAAACGACCTGCCTTGAAATTGCCTTCTTGAGTTAAGGAAAGCAAATGCCATAGGAATTTCTCATCGCATTTAAGCATTTCCTGAAACTCCATCATACCTCTGTTTGCCTTGTTTAATTCACCATCAAAGCGATAAGCGCGCGGATCTGATTCTGATCCATATTCGGCAATTGTTGAGAAATCAATGCTTCCTGTCAAATCAGCAATATCCTGGGATTTCGGGTCAGACGGGCTAAATGTTCCAATCCCGGTACGTTTATCTTCAGAGAAGAAAACCCTTTCCACTAAAACATCTTCAATTTTTCCGTTATATTCTTCTTGCAGTCTCATCAGATTTAATGGAGATAAATTTCCCTCAATACGAATGCCATACTCGTCATAAAAATCTTTGCGTAAATTATGCGGAATCATGTGAAGAGGGTCTTCATGCATCGGGCAGCCTTTAATTGCATATACAGCGCCCCTGTCTGTGTACGTATACTCTTCCAATCCCCTTTTCAGCATGGTTACAAGAGTTGATTTACCGCCGCTGACCGGCCCCATAAGCAGCAAAATACGTTTTCGGACATCTAGACGTTTTGCCGCAGGATGGAAATACTCTTCTACTAAGCTTTCTAATGATTCCTCTAAACCAAATAGCTGATTCGAGAAAAATTTATATTCCTTTTTCCCATTTACTTCATCAATGCCAGCGTCTTTAATCATATTGTATACACGTGAATGCGCTGATTGAGCTACCCATGGCTTTTCCTTCAAGATCTCCAAATACTCAGCAAATGTTCCTTCCCACTTAAGCAAGTCTTCTTCCTGTCTATACATCTCGATTTTTTTTAATATACTCATATGGACCTCCCCTGTCACTTTATCAGAGACGATTAATATAATCTATGCAGGCAAGAGAATGAACATGCTTAAAAAGAAAGGTATGTTTGAAAACCAAGCTCTGACACCTATAAATTAGCGGGAGGAAATGCCCGTAAAAAAAGGAATTCTTATGTTAAGAATTCCTTTTTGTAATTATTTTAAATCGAACTTTTTACCTTCCACAAATTCTTTCATGTATAGGCGGGATTTTTTTTCTAGCATGCTTACCATCTGGGCAGTCCATGTATCTCTTCTTTCATTGTTTGTTCTTTCTTGATAATACGCAGAAATGATGTTGTTGTATTCCACAAGCTCCTGCTTATACCTGTCCAAGTCTTGTTCGTATTCATTTTCATGGTACACATGATGGAAAGGTGCTCTTGGTTTTATATCCGTATGCTGATCTGGATTACCTGCCACAATTGCGAATAACGGTAAGACTCTGTCCGGTGTTTTTAACAATTCAACTACTTCTGGCAATTGATTGCGAATTCCGCCGATATAGCAAATGCCAAGCCCCATTGATTCTGCGGCAAGAGCAGCATTTTGTGCAGCAAGAGCAGCATCAATTAAGCTGACCATAAATTTCTCTGTACTCTCAAGGGAGGTTGATACATCCTTTCCTTCCATTTCTGCTGCCACACTATGTCTGTGAAGATCTGCACAGAACACGAATACATGGCCATTTTCAGCAACATAGCTTTGATTTCCTGCAAGCTCTGCAAGCTTCTTCTTCTTTTCCTTATCCGTAATGCCAATAATGCTGTATGCTTGAATGAAGCTGGAAGTGGAAGCACTTTGAGCTGCTTCGACAATCGTCTTGATTTGCTCCTTTGTTAATGCTTCATCCTTAAATTTTCTCACAGAACGATGGTTCAGCATCGTTTCTATTACATTATTCATACTACACATCTCCATCTTTTTATATTTTCGTCTACCCTCATTATAATAAAAGAAGTCTTTATCTAATAATAATCTGCTCTTAGCCTGCCCATAAAAAAAGGGATAAACCGTAAGGCTTATCCCTAATTAATTACTCATACATTTTATTCAAATCGCGATAATCCTGCTGGCGCAATGCTTCATACACGAGTATGGCAGCTGTGTTTGATAAATTTAATGAGCGGATATTATCATTCATCGGTATTCTTAATGCTCTATCTTTATTATTTTCAATGATATCCTTCGGCAAGCCTGTTGTTTCTCTGCCAAAAATAAAATAATAATCCTTGTCCTTGTTACTGTAATCAAAGGAAGAGTGAGGCTTCGTTCCGAATTTCGTCAAATAGAAAAATTCCCCGCCTTTATTTTCCTCAAAGAAAATATCAATTGAATCATAATAATGGATATCAACATGCTCCCAGTAGTCTAAACCTGCCCTTTTCAGCATCTTGTCATCTGTCGAGAATCCTAGTGGACGGATAAGATGGAGCACTGTATCTGTTCCTGCGCAAGTTCTTGCGATATTACCGGTATTAGATGGAATTTGTGGTTGATATAATACAATATGTAAAGCCAATTTTGTCACCTCTATCAATTACTTCATTGTTTATTATACACCTTGCCGGCAAAAAAATAATGATTTTACTATCTTTATTGTCCATCCACGATTGTGAAAAAACGATATTTTATATTTGGCGTATATGCCGTTGAGTCTTCATAACCCCAATATCTCATTCTGCTGTTATACGTATGGGCGTTTACTAACGGTTCCCCGTTACTATCTTTACCTGTGACGATTGTTGTGTGGTTGTATTTACCATCACCCTCAAAGTCATAGCAAATCACATCTCCAAGCTTTAGCTCCGAAGCATCGCTTACGATCTTCGCCCGTAGTCCTTGCTTTGATGTTTCAAGATAGCGTGGAAAAGCATTGGCTACAGACCAGCTATAACTCCAGCTTTTGTTTTGCATCCACCAGCCGCTGCCTCGGTTCGGGTAGCCCCTCATTGGCGCTCCCCCAGCATGAACACACTGGGATATATAATTCGTGCAATCCACCTCGAATTTATGATAGGCAGGATTATAACTGTTCCACCACTTTTCTGCATACTGGACAGCTTTCAGCCTATCATACGTATATCGCCACATTCCTGCACGCTCTTCCCGTTCTGCCTCCAACAATCTTTCATCACCTTCTTGAAATGGTGCCAATATTTCCTTATCTTCTATTAATATCCCTTTATAAAAAATGCCTTTTCTGTTCTCGATTTCTTCCTCTACATAGAAATGATCTCTTTGTTTAATAAAGTATTGAAAATGAACAATATAGTCCACTTCCTCTGTTTCCTCTCGCTTCTCGATAGTCAAGATATTTCCGCGAGCCTTCACATTAACAATGTCAGCCTTTCGTCTTTCAAAAAGTCTCGTCTTTCTCTCCATCTTGTCATCCAAAACAGAACCTCTGGCATCAGCAACGCACTGCTGCATTCTTTTCTCCAATAATTCTAGCAACTGAGTTCTCAAGTTATACACTCCTTTCCATGCTTATACTTATGAAAAAGGGTGCAATACCTTGCCTGAAAAATGAGTAAATAAAAAAGGAGGACTTAAGAAAGTCTCTCCTTCTGCTTTATGATGATAGCCTTGCAAGTGCATCCTTCATTTCTTGCAGCACTTCTGGGTCTGTTTCTTTATCACTCAAAGTTGCTAAAGCCTGCATGGATTCGTCACCGCCGATTTTTCCAAGAGCCCATGCTGCAGTGCCTCTTATGACAGGTCTCGGATCATTCTTCATAACGCCGATAATATCTGGTATTGCACTTTCTTCCTTGAAATGGGCTAACGCTATAATAGCATTGCGCTGGATAGGCTTTTTACCTCTCCACGAGCCGGATATATGTCCGTACTTTTCCTTAAATTCCTTATTGCTGATAGTTAACAGAGGCACAAGCAGCGGTTTAGCAATTTCGGGATCTGGCTCCATCTCAATATGATTATGAAAATCCATACCTTTGTTTTTCGGACAGATCGTCTGGCATGTGTCGCATCCATAAATTCTATTGCCGAGCTTCTCCCGGAACTCTTCTGCCAAGAACCCTTTAGTCTGCGTCTGAAAAGCGATACAGCGCTGTGCATTTAGCTGCCCGCCTTGAATAAGAGCACCTGTTGGACATGCGTCGATACATTTATTGCACTCACCACATTGATCTTCCATTGGAGTATCCGGGGTGAGAGGCAGATTAGTAATCATTTCTCCCAAATAAACATATGAACCAAACTCTGGAGTAATTATGGCACAGTTCTTCGCTGACCAGCCGACCCCTGCACGCTGGGCGACAGCCCGGTCAACTAGCTCTCCTGTATCCACCATTGATTTGCATAATGCATCAGGAACCCTCTCCATAATATACTTCTCCAGCTTGGCAAGCCTGTCCCGCAAAACAACATGGTAGTCTGTTCCCCACGAAGCACGGCAAAATATCCCCCGTCTTGCTCCTTTTTTACTAGTGACACGCTCCTTCATCTTGGAAGGGTAAGCTAAAGCAATGGAAATAATTGATTTCGGTTGATCTAAAAGGAGGGAGGGATTTACTCTTTTTTCAATATCCTTCTCCTCAAAGCCTGATTGATAGTTGAGCTCCTGCTGTGTTATCAACCTGATTCTCATCTCTTCAAAGGTGCTTGCAGTTGTGAAGCCTATTTTATCAATTCCAATTGTTTTGCTGTAATTAATGATATCCTGCTTCAGCTGATTGTAGTCCATGCTGCTCCCTCCTTTCTCTTCATTGGTTTTTTACTCATTTATTCGCTAAAATAATAGCATAACATATAGACTATATTTGTTGGAGGTACATATTATTGGATATTTCGATTGACAGAGAACTCTCTTCCCTTATACCCGGCTTCAAAATTGGTGCCATTTTCTATAACCAGATTGAAGTCGGAGAATCACCGCAAATGGTCAAAGGCCGTTTGCAGCTTTTCCAAGAATCCATCTACTTTGATCTACTAGAGAAAAAAGTTCAGGATATTCCTTCCATTCTGGAATGGCGGCAAATCTTTAAGACTATCGGAAAGGACCCAAACAGGTATCGCCATTCTGCCGAAGCACTGTTTAGACGGGTATATAAACAGAATTATCTGCAGCCCATCAACAGCAGTATCGATTTGAATAATTTCTTTTCCCTTCAATACGGGGTGCCAATCGGCATCTATGATCTCGCAAAATTAGGTCACGAAATAACGTTCCGTTTAGGAAAAGAAGGCGAACAGTATACTGGATTAAACGGGAGAGCAAATTCTCTTGAAAACTTAATTATCAGTGCAGATGAATCAGGGCCATTTGGGAGCCCTTTCGTTGATTCAAATAGAGCCCCAGTAACTTTTGATACAAAAGACGCTGTTCAATTCGTATATCTGCAAGCCTCCACACCGAAGGAAACAGCCGAGCGCATGATAGCTTCCTTAATGGATATGTTTGTTCAAGTCCACGGTGGGCAGGCACAATTTATAATTATTGAATAAACTAGGGTATGTTCAGGGGATAACTTCCTCGAACATACCCTTTTGCAGTTTATCCAGAAATACATCTGCAAAAACGAAAAGTTATCCACAGTTGAAATATTTTGGAGAGTTATCCACAGGGGAATAAAAATCTCCCCAAAATGAAAAAACGCAATGCTTCGTTCTTCTTTGAAACGAAACACTGCGTTGTGACTATGTATGGAGCGGGTGATGGGAATCGAACCCACGACATCAGCTTGGAAGGCTGAGGTTTTACCATTAAACTACACCCGCAAATTTCAACAAGTTTCTTTACAAAAGATAACTTATTTTTAACACGTTTTTTATTATATAACTGCAGTTTTAAAAAATCAACTACTTTTCGACATTTTTTTTACAAAGATTAAATTCATGCGAAATATTTAACTAATAAGGACTAACTTTTTTACTATAGTATGTAGAAATTCTGTAATTAGTACCTAATTATTTAAAAAACAGACCGGACAATTTTTGTCTGGTCTGTTTTAAGGCATTGTTTACAGAATATGTTGATATTGTTTCCGCAGCAGAGGTTCGCTTTTCATGGAGCGAGCGCCATGCTAATTCGAAGTTCCGCTCCTGCAGAGTCTGCCTATATTGCAGGGTCTTCCCCCCTTACGCTCCAATCAATATCCTTTTTAATGTTTTTTCATTTTATTCTCTATTTTTTTGGCTAACTGAATGACATTATATTGGGCTGGATGTTTTTGAATTCTAGAAAATATGCTTTCTCTCTTTTAATCCAAAAGCAACTGTCAGAAGCAACAGCGCTCCCATGATGAGTACATACAGATTTACAGCACCGCCCACACCTAACATTTGGGACAGGAAGCCTAATCCAATGACTGGCAGGCTGACACCTAAATAAGTGATGACAAAGAAAGTTGAGACAATATTTCCTTTAATCTTAGTAGGTGATTTTTCATTTATTAATGCAAGGCTTCCTGCATAGGCAGGTCCGTTCCCCCCGCCGATCAGTACAGCTGAAATAAGGAGTAATGTCAGTGATTTTGCAGCAATCGTAATAACTAATAAAATTAATCCAAGGGCTAATAATATATACCCAACAGAAATCATTGTCCGCAAAGAAAATTGTTTCAGCAAAATTTGATTAACTGCTGCTGCTATTAAACCTAATGCAACCACAATACCTGAAACAGTCAGGGAAGTGACATGTGTAAAGCTTGATAGATTAGAAGGAATCAAGCTCATAAACATACTGATAACAGACCATGCTATAAACGACGTAAAGGATGCCAAAATAAACGCCTTAACCATTGATTTTGGTACATACGGTTTTTTCAGCTTCACCGGTTGCAGGCCAGGACGAGCATGTTCATTCAAAAAGAATAATGCTGCAAAGCATGGCAGGATAAACAGTAAATGTACATAATATGATAAGCGTAAAGGAAATGGCGCAAAATCGCCAAGTAATCCAGACAGAATTGGTCCGATTGCATTTCCAAGCGTTACAGCAAGGGCACAAATGAGGGCGGTTTTCTTTTTATCCCTTTTTTCATCTAATTCGGTTAAAGCCGCAACTGCAACACCATTTAAAATCCCTACTGACAAGCCTTGAAACAGTCTTGCGATTAACAGCATTCCAAGTCCATTAGCAATCGTGAAGCATGCAGTTCCAATCAGAGAAAACAGAATTCCAGGAATAAGGACCTTTTTTCTCCCGATTTGATCGGAGAGCTGTCCGGCAACAATAATAGCTGGTATTACAGTAAACGCATAAATCGCAAACACTAAAGTAATCATTCCGGATGAAAGACCCCACTCTTGGCGATAGAGTGTGTACAAGGAAGCCGGAATATTCGTGCCAAAGAGCGTTAAGAATAAACAGGCGGCAACAAGCCAGAAGGAAACCTTCTTACTCAGCATACGATGCTCACGCATCACTTGAATGGAACTAGTGCGATTTATTAGTTTTTGCTGGAAGGCTGACCTCTGCATTTCAGAAGCGTCGATATCGACTACGTCCATTAAGCCTTGCAGGCCGACAATCAAATTCTGAACCTGATGCTGTTCCGCATTGCTTGCAATCCTGATTCTTGTCGCCTCTTTGTATTTTTTCGTTTGAATACTTTCTATATTAACTTCGTGTGCTCCAAATAAATTGGATATACGAGCCAGGACTCCCGGCTGATCTATGACTAGCATGGAAATTCGATAATCAGAAGCCATCGGCTCTTCACTCCCCTACTTAAAATATCTTTACTTATATTGTAAGGCATGAATAAATATAAAGTCTATACACTTGTAAGAAAATATAACATGAAAATATCGACAAAATGTGCCAACCGCTATAAATATTAATATATCAATGTTTTATAGGCGTTGATAATTAAATGATTTTATTGAATAAATTTTATTTTCAGAAAATTAATGCATATTTTTTGTATATTTTTATGAATAAAATTAACTAGTTTTTCCCTGAAAATTATCTGCCTATCATAAAATTGAACATTTCATGAACAGTTTATAATATTGTGATTTATTTCACATAAATATATTGTAAATTACCTGTGTACCATTCATAATATGTTTATCAAACGTACTTATAGTGTTAATACTAAACTAACAGATTATTGGGAGGAATTAGAGATGGAAGGCGCATCCCTTTATCAAGTAGAAAAACTAGCCATAAAGAA
>JAPSHL010000259.1 GCA_031179905.1 Bacillus sp. (in: firmicutes)
GGCCCCTTGATGAGCTGCTGAAAATGATGCCAGGAGCCAACAAAATCAAGGGCTTGGATAATCTCCAAGTGGATGAAAAGCAAATTGGCCATGTGGAAGCGATTATTCGCTCCATGACAAAGGCAGAAAAGGAACATCCGGAAATCATCAACTCAAGCAGACGTAAGCGTATCGCTAAAGGAAGTGGCAGAACGGTGCCTGAAGTAAACAGGCTGCTGAAGCAGTTTGAGGATATGAAAAAAATGATGAAGCAAATGACGGGTATGACTCAAAAAGGCAAGAAAAAAGGCAAGTTTAAATTACCATTTAACCCATTTTAATGGGATTACAAGCGGTTTTTTATTAATTTGAACAGAATGTATAGTCTGACAAGAAAAAACACTTTACAAACTGTTCAACTATTGATATTATACTATCTTGTGTGAAACTATTCGGAGGTGCATTTTTAAAATGGCAGTAAAAATTCGTTTAAAACGTATGGGAGCTAAAAAGACTCCTTTCTATCGTATCGTAGTAGCAGATTCTCGTTCACCACGTGATGGACGTTTCATTGAAACAGTAGGAACTTACAATCCAGTAGCAAACCCTGCTATCGTGGATATCAACGAAGAGAAAGCTCTACAATGGTTACAAAATGGTGCAAAACCATCTGATACAGTTCGTAACCTTTTCTCTAACGAAGGTATCATGGAAAAATTCCACAACATCAAAAACGGTAAGTAATTCGTTTGAAGATGAAGGAATTAATTGAAACGATTGTTAAGCCCCTTGTAGATTTTCCGGATGATGTTGCGATACAAGTTACAGAAGAGGATGATCGAATCATTTACTTGCTTTCTGTCAACAAGAATGACATGGGAAAGGTAATTGGGAAGCAAGGGCGGGTTGCTAAAGCGATTCGAACGATTGTTTATGCTGCTGGTTCACAGCAGCAAAAAAAGCTGGTTTTAGAAATCAGTGAATAATAAAGGAGGAGGGGGTAACCCTCCTCCTTTATTTGTTTATATCTTCTGAAAGATTCTTTATACTAGAATTAGGAGCGTTTTGGTGAAAGGGATGCCGTTTGACGCTTTGCAAGCATTGAAAATAGCAGTGCATAGATAGGAGGAAAAAATGCAGATTCTCCAAACTGTCACAGTCAAACAAATATTGACCGAAAATACGAAACAAACCTTTGAAAAGAAACTTACGCAAGAGCTGCTTCAGATTGAAAAGGAGTGTGAACAATTCAAGTTTGAGGAAAAAAAGCTCCTTAAAAACCATCACTCCGTGAATGATATCAAACAGCATATCAAAAGAGAGCTTGCAAACAGAGAGGAAAAAAAGAAATCACTAGAGTTTCAATTAGCACAATTACATATACTACCATTGGGCAGTGAACTTAAAAGTCAAGAGCTTACTGGCATTGTTGATATAAATATTGGAGATGTTTGGGATGAAAGCCTGCTTCATAAAACAATACTCCTGAAAGACGGAAAAGTTTTAGACATACGTTAGAGGTGATTATAGTGGAAAAATGGTTTAATGTAGGAAAGATTGTTAATACACATGGAATACGCGGGGAAGTTCGTGTCATTTCCCGGACGGATTTTCCGGAAGAAAGATATAAAATCGGCAATGCGATTTATCTATTTGGAGAAGGCAAAAAAGAGCCGATAGAACTAAAAATAAAATCACATCGTCCTCATAAAAACTTTAACCTTTTAACATTTGAAGGCTATGATAATGTAAATGAAGTGGAACCCATGAAAGGAAGCACATTAAAGGTGCCTGAAAGCTTTTTGGGAGAGCTGGCGGAGAATGAATACTATTTCCACGAGATCATTGGCTGCAATGTTGTCACAGTTGAAGGTGATGAAGTAGGGGTTGTTTCAGAAATCCTTACACCTGGTGCGAACGATGTATGGGTAATAAAAACAAACAAAAAAGAAGAGATTTTGATACCTTATATTGAAGAGGTAGTCATGAAAGTGGACGTTAAGGAGAAATTAGTTGTTATTGAGCCGATGGAGGGACTGTTATCGTAATGAGAGTGGATGTATTGACTCTATTTCCAGAAATGTTTGATGGTGTGTTAAACAGCTCTATTTTGAAAAAGGCAAAAGAAGCAGAGAAGGTGTCCTACGGTGTTACAAACTTCCGTGATTACTCTGATAATAAGCATCAATCTGTAGATGATTATCCTTATGGTGGCGGCGCGGGAATGGTCTTGAAGCCCCAGCCAATATTTGATGCAGTCGAAGATTTGCAAAAGAAAAGCGGTGCTAAACCGAAAGTAGTCCTTATGTGTCCACAAGGCGAACGTTATACACAGAAAAAAGCAGAAGAGCTGGCAAAGGAAGAGCATTTAATTTTTATTTGCGGTCATTATGAAGGGTATGATGAGAGAATACGAGAACATTTAGCGACAGATGAAATATCAATCGGCGATTATGTGCTCACAGGCGGAGAGCTTGGAGCAATGGTAGTGATTGATAGTGTAGTAAGGCTCCTTCCGGGAGTGCTCGGAAGTGAGGCGTCCCATGTGAATGACTCCTTCAGCACAGGTTTGCTGGAACACCCGCATTATACACGTCCAGCCGATTTCAGGGGGCTGAAGGTTCCTGATACACTAATGTCAGGAAACCATGCCCATATCGATGAATGGAGGGAGAGGGAGTCATTAAGAAGGACGCTTGAAAGACGGCCAGATCTTCTTGAAAACTACCCATTATCAGAGAAACAGCAAAAACTATTAAATGAATTGCAGAAAAACAAATAATAGATATTGATGTCTGAGTTGTTTTATGTTAAGATAACACTTGTGACTTGAGCAGATAATAATTCTGCAACGAAAGTCTTATAACGATGTTCCGCTGCAAAGTTTTGGGTGCAAGAGCGTCTGTTGGAAGGAGTTGAAAACGATGCAACAATTAATAGAAGATATCACAAAAGAACAACTTCGTTCAGATCTTCCTTCGTTCCGTCCTGGTGATACTGTACGTGTACACGTGAAAGTAGTCGAGGGTACTCGCGAGCGTATTCAGGTTTATGAAGGTGTTGTGATTAAGCGTCGTGGTGGTGGAATCAGCGAAACTTTTACAGTACGTAAAGTTTCTTACGGAGTAGGCGTTGAGCGTACATTCCCAGTTCATACACCAAAAATTGCGAAGCTTGAAGTTATTCGCCGCGGTAAAGTCCGTCGTGCTAAACTTTACTACCTACGTAACCTACGTGGTAAAAAAGCTCGTATTAAAGAAATTCGATAATATTACCAAAAAAGAGCCTGTTCTTTGCAACAAGCTCTTTTTTATTGCAGCTGGCAGGTGACCCTTTGCTTACATACTTTCGCAATATATTTTGACAGAGGAATGACCATGGCATTTTACTTCGACTTTTTATTTCGCTACAATAAAAGGGAGAGGGTTTGTCCTCCATTTTGCTTCAAACAGCCGATAATGGACTTATAGTAGTTCCATTTGAAAGATGGAAGAAGAGATGCTTACTAAAAACAAGGATTGGTGAACAAAATGGCAAAGAAAAAGAAAAGTGAGATATGGGAATGGGGTAAGGCGCTTGTAATCGCAGTAGCATTGGCATTTGTGATCCGCTCCTTTTTATTTGCTCCGATTGTAGTGGATGGGGAATCGATGATGCCTACATTACATAATTCAGACAGAATGATTGTAAATAAGGTTAATTACAAAGTTAGCGAGCCAAAACGTTTTGATATCATTGTTTTCCATGCACCTGAAGGAAAGGACTATATTAAGCGAGTAATTGGCTTGCCTGGTGATACAATAGAATATAAGGACGACGTATTGTATGTTAACGGAAAGGCATATGAAGAGCCGTATTTGGACGAATACAAAAAACAGGTCACAGACGGACCGCTGACAGAATCCTTTAAACTGGAGGACAAAATTGGCCAAAGCACAGTTCCTGAAGGAGAATTATTCGTTATGGGAGATAATCGGCGGGACAGCAAAGACAGCCGTCATATCGGGACAGTCCCTTATGAGAAAGTGCTTGGCAACACGAGCGTGATATACTGGCCGTTAACAGACATTCAAATAGTGAACTAAGGCTTTGTTAGCTTTTAGAAAGCCAGCAGTGACAAGAGGTGGATATTTTGACGATACAATGGTTTCCCGGCCATATGGCCAAAGCAAGAAGACAAGTAACAGAAAAGCTGAAGCTTGTTGATATTATCTTTGAGTTGGTGGATGCAAGAATACCCCAGTCTTCCAGAAATCCGATGATTGACGAAATCATCCAGCATAAGCCAAGAATTGTATTGCTGAATAAGGCAGATATGGCGGATGGGGAAAGAACGAAAGAATGGATTGCCTATTTTAAAGAGAAGGGCATACAAGCCCTTGCAATAAACTCACAGGCTGGTGTCGGAATGAAAGAAATTACGGCGTTGGCTAATGTTGTGTTGGCAGAGAAATTCGATCGTATGCGGGCGAAAGGAATCAGACCCCGTGCAATCAGAGCAATGATTGTCGGAATTCCGAATGCGGGCAAGTCTACATTAATCAATAGGCTTGCCAAGAAGAATATCGCAAAAACAGGAAATACTCCTGGTGTAACAAAGGCGCAGCAATGGATTAAAGTAGGAAAAGAATTAGAGCTGCTTGATACGCCGGGGATTCTTTGGCCTAAATTCGAGGATCAGGAAGTGGGCTTAAAGCTTGCTTTGACTGGTGCGATTAAAGATACAATTCTTAATTTGCAGGATATCGCTATTTTTGGCCTGCGCTTTTTGGAGAAAGAATATCCCGCAAGGCTGAAGGAACGGTTCCAGCTTGAAGAGATACCAGAAGATATCGTCGAGCTGTTTGACAAAATTGGCGTGGTTCGAGGCTGCCTTACAGGAGGAGCTGTTGTCGATTACGATAAAGTAACAGAACTGGTCATCAGGGAAATCAGAGGCGAAAAATTCGGAAGGCTTACATTCGAAAGAGCAAGTGATTTCATTGAGGTAGACGAAGGCGACAGTA
>JAPSHL010000260.1 GCA_031179905.1 Bacillus sp. (in: firmicutes)
TCAATTTTCTGATTGTGTCATCAGTATTGATGCAGATCTGCAGGATGATACTAATGTGATAAGGGAATTTGTGCTGAAATACTTAAGCGGCTGTGAGATCGTATATGGTGTGAGAAGCAAAAGGGAAACAGATACCTTTTTCAAGCGAAGTACGGCACAAGGCTTTTATCGCCTGATGGAAAAAATGGGATTATCACTAGTTTATAACCATGCTGATTATCGTCTGTTAAGTAAAAGGGCGTTGACAGAGATGCTTAAGTTCAAGGAATCAAACCTGTTCTTAAGAGGGGTTGTCCCATTGCTTGGTTTCAAGACAGCAAAGGTTTATTATGAGCGCAAAGCTCGTGAGGCTGGGGAATCTAAATACCCGATTGCGAAAATGCTTGCATTTGCTTTAGACGGTATTACTTCCTTTAGCGTTAAACCGATACGCTTCATCACATTAATAGGATTTTTGTCTTCCATCATTAGCCTTGTTGCAGGGGGCTATGTGCTAGTGCAAAAATTCACCGGTGAAACAGAATCCGGCTGGGCGTCCTTGATGATTTCTTTATGGCTGATTGGTGGACTATTGCTGATGAGTATTGGTCTGATTGGGGAATATATCGGAAAAATATATGAAGAAGTAAAACAGCGTCCGCGCTATATTATCGAGGATAATTTGTGCAGAAACAAACAAGCTAATGCAGTTAAATCGAAGGTGCATGTGTAATGCTGCGCTCTTCGTTTATACGCTTTCTGCTCGTAGGTCTGATAAACACAGCAGTCGGGCTATCCATCATGTACGCCTGCCTGCTGTTGTTCCATTTAAGCTATTGGAACTCGACCTTTATCGGTAACCTGGTTGGAGCAGCTGTAAGCTATATGCTCAATAAAAATATTACTTTTCAAAGCAATGCTAGATTCGTAGGAAGCAGCATTCGGTTTATTACTGTTATCCTGGCATCGTATTTCATTGCCTATAAGCTGGGGTTAGTGCTAGTGGAAGCAGCAGTTGGAAAATCACCTCTGCTTACTGACTATGTAGAAGTTATTGCTGTCCTTTTTGGAAGCGGAATGTACACGATTTTAAATTATCTCGGGCAAAAATATCTTGTGTTTTCGCCTAAATATCAACAGGTACCAGGGAGTGTTAAATGATTAACGTAACAGAAAAAAGTAAGCAGGAAAAAATCTTTCTTGCAGTGGCATTATTAATAGTTTTTTTATGGGTATTACCCTATTTTGTTCTCAATGGACAGGCGCATATGCGTATGCATGATAATCTCGATTCTAATCTAGGCTGGTATGAAATACTGAAAAACAGCGGCAATATGTTTGCTCCTGTCAATACACCGATGGAGCAGATAATGAATGGTGAGTTTTCACGGGATACGTACTACTCTGAATACTATGGGATGGTATTTCTTTTCAACATACTGCCGCCTGTTGTCGCATATGGAATATGTCAGGCAATTACCAGATTTTTCGCCTTTTTAGGAATGTACCTTCTCTTGAAAAAACATGTCTTTAAAAATTCAAACCCATATTTAATAACAATTGGGGCAGCCTTAACATTCGCTCTTACGCCTTACTGGCCATCTGGCATGCTCAGCATCCTTGGAATGCCGTTAGCGTTATGGAGCTTTCTTAATATTAGAAATGGCGAACGGAATTGGAAAAACTATGTAGTTCTAACACTGCTGCCGTTTTTCTCTACATTCGTAATCGGCTTTTTTTATTTTCTTACATTTATCGGTTTGTTATGGGTGTATGATCTCATTAAAACGAAAAAATGGAATCTAGTTTTCTTATTATCAATTGTATATATGCTAGTAGTCTATTTATTAATAGATTACCGTTTAGTTATTTCCATGATTGCACCTGCTTCCAGTGAATTAACAAACAGAGATGTCTTTTATCAGTCAAAGCTTGATATATTTCAGACATTGCGTCTTATTGTAAAAAACTATGTTATAAGCCATAACCAAGACCGAACAATCTCGCAATTCGTTATTTTGCCACTCACTATTTTTTGTTTAATATGGGTGCTCGTGAAAAAGAAGGCAAAAGATAACCGGTTATTCATTTTCTTGCATATCCTGAACCTTGTCCTGTCCACTTGGTATGCATTCTGGTTTTTTGAAGGATGGCAGCCGCTGAAGGAGCGCGTCAGCCTGTTGACAACCTTTAATTTCGGGCGATTCCATTACTTGCGGCCAATGATTATTTATGTGCTTTTTGCTTTGTCACTGAAGATGATTTGGGATCAAGGTGGGCGCTTAAAATATTTAGTGTATGCATTAATCGCAGCACAGCTGTTTGTATTAATCCCGAATAATGAAGAAATCAAATACAAAAATCAGCCAAGTTATGCGCAATATTTTGCAGAAGATGAGTTTAAGGAAATAAAGGAATATATAGACAGGCCATTGGAAGAGTTCAGAGTTGTTAGTATTGGGATGCATCCTAATGTGGCCCAGTATAATGGCTTTTATACACTGGATTCATATAGCAATATTTATCCGTTAAGCTATAAGAATGAATTCAGGAAAATCATTGAACCTGAACTTAACAAAAATAAGGCGTTAAGGGAATATTTTGATTACTGGGGTGGCCGCTGTTACATATTTGTTGATGAACTCGGCAAGAAATACCAGTTTTCTAAGCATTCCAAACAAACAATTAAGAATTTGAGCTTAAATACAAAACAGCTGAAAAAAATGGGTGGTCAATATATCCTGTCTGCACTGCCTATCGAAAATGCGAAAGACAACAATTTAACCTTTGAAAAATCATTTGAAACAGAAAATGGTTATTGGAAAGTATATCTTTATGAAGTGAATGGATAAGCATCCATTCACTTTTTAGTATAAATAGCTCGTCACATCAATATATATTATTTGGAGGTGTTTATGGAAATATTAACGGCTATTATTATGGGAATTGTAGAAGGGTTGACGGAATTCGCTCCTGTTTCTTCAACAGGGCATTTGATTTTAGTAGGCCATCTGCTGGACTTTACCGGGAGTAGCGCAAAAACCTTTGAAATTATCATTCAGCTTGGCAGTATTCTTGCGGTTGTCTTTGTGTTTTGGAGAAGGATTTTAAGCATTTTAGGAATGAAGAGATTTCAGGAATCAGAAAGCTCAGGATCGCTTAGCGTTTTCCATATTGCAGTAGGAATTATTCCTTTCGGTATTGGCGGTGTGTTGTTCTATGATGTGATTAAAGATGTACTCTTTAGTCCTGCAACAGTGGTGATTACCTTAGTTATAGGGGGATTGCTGATGCTGGCAGCTGAAAAGTTTAAACCGGCAGTTTCTGTCGAATCACTCGACCAAGTTACATACAGACAAGCATTGACTGTTGGGTTTTTTCAATGCTTTGCATTAGTGCCGGGCTTTTCCCGTTCAGGAGCAACCCTTTCAGGCGGACTGCTTGCAGGAATGAATCATAAAACTGCATCTGAATTTACATTTATTATGGCAGTTCCTATTATGTTTGCGGCATCGGCAAAGGATTTGCTTGAAAGCTGGAGCAGTTTAGGAGTACAGGACATTCCGGTGTTTGCGGCAGGCTTTTTAACCGCATTTATCGTAGCGCTGATTGCTATTAAGTTTTTCCTACACTTAATTAATAAGATTAAATTGGTGCCTTTTGCCTTTTATCGTTTTGGACTGGCAATTATATTTTGGATTTTCATTTTATAAGATAACTAGATTACACAGCTATCCTTTCTAAACAAGGATAGTTTTTTTGCATTTGCAAACCCTTTTATATATAAGTGTGGAAACTCCTTTTTATCCCTTTACCACGCTAATTTGTCACCATTTACACCCCTACGATTGAATGATATACTCTCTGCTTGGGAAAAGATATAGTGAAGCATTTTTCATAGATTTTTACAAAGCGGCTATCCATTGTTAATGCTCACTAAAAATTTTGTCATTTTTAACAGAAAAAACGAAATACATTATTCGACAACATTATAAAAGAGGTGTCGCATTTTGCGGGAATATATTTATGTATTGATTGGGTCTGCTATTGTAGCGTTATCATTCAACTTGTTTTTATTGCCTAATAATATAGCTTCAGGCGGTGTAAGTGGTATAAGCACTATCACTGCAAACTTGTTTCATTGGGAGCCGGCATTTGTACAATGGGCGTTTAATATTCCTTTATTTATTGCAGGAGTAATCTTGCTTGGGAAAAACTTTGGCATAAAAACACTCGTAGGCACTGTGTTTTTGCCATTTGTTGTCTTTTTGTCAAAAGATATGGAGCCTTGGACAACTCAGCCGCTGCTAGCAGCGTTATATGGCGGTATCGGAATTGGCCTTGGCATCGGGATTGTTTTTAAAGGAAAAGCATCAACAGGCGGTACAGATCTTGCAGCCCAAATCATCACGAAATACACGGGGATGTCTTTAGGGAAAAGTGTTGCATTGATCGACGGGGTTATTGTCATTACAGCAGCGGCTGTATTCAGTATTGAACAGGGGTTATATGCATTGCTTGCTCTGTTTGTAACTAGCAAAACGATTGATATTGTTCAAGTTGGGTTCGGAAGCAGCAAAATGGCGTTAATTATAACAGACAAGCAAGAGGAAGTAAGAGAAGGAATATTGACGAAAATTGACAGAGGTGTCACAAAGCTAACGGCACACGGAGGCTATACCGATTTTGAACGTCCCATTTTAATGTGCGTTGTTGATCAAGCCCAATTTACAAAACTGAAGCTTCTCGTTCAAACAATTGACCCTTCTGCATTTGTGATCGTAATGGATGCATCAGAGGTGCACGGAAGAGGATTCAGTGCGAAAAAAGCATAGTTATAGAAACCGTCCTGCTTTAAATGGACGGTTTTTTTTTTGGAAAAGTGTTGGTGTTTGTAAGATTTGTAACAGAGGTTAAAATGTAACCGTTTTATAAAAAATAGCTAATGTGAAATAGATGGTAATTTATATGTAAATACTTCCACAAAACGTAAATATATTT
>JAPSHL010000046.1 GCA_031179905.1 Bacillus sp. (in: firmicutes)
ATGTAGATTTTTTTTAGTAAAATGATGACTGATAGAGTTTGGATATAAATAAAATTAGTTTATTCTAAATCTCCTTCTAATTATAACAACGCCGCATTTAGTATTCATGGTAAGATCAAGGAGAAAAATGTAATAATCATTGGAGGAATAATGTGTTTCAACCAAAATGGAGTAAAGCAAAAATGCATTTAAAATGTTTCTTAAGTCCATCTTTAAAAAACAGAGTTGATTATCAGATTATCAATTATCGTAAAGTACATGACCGGTTGGGAAGAGCGGTTATTACGGTGGATAAAAAAGAAATATGGAATATGTGCACAATTACAGCTGAAATTGCACATGTCCGTAAAGAGTGCGAGATTATCAGGAGTTCGGCAGAAATGTATGAAATGGACAGTCACAACAAAACAAAAGCAAGGTGGAATCTGGCTCATGAACAGATAAAGGGGGAGGGACTCTTCGCTCAATATGATTTTTTTGATGCGTTGCAACAATACTTCAGCACACCGATTAATATATCTTTGCAATCAAGCAATACGTTGATAAAAATATTAGGATTAATGGATAGACGAGTCGGTAAAAGGACATTGATACGACTCTATGACTCCTTTCAAACGGAATCCGAACTTGTACAATTCTTTTACAAGCTAAGATGTGAAGCGGAAGGAATAAAAGTTTACAAGTAAAAAAACGCTCAGAATCTTTTCTGAGCGTTTAAACGTTTATTGGACAACTGTATTGCTGTTTAGTTGTTTAATAACGATTTTATCATCTTCTAAAACGGCAGTAAGTTCTGCAGAATCTGGCTCATCTAAGATAAAGTCAGCAAGGCTGTCTTCGAGATGCTCTTGGATGACTCTTCTAAGCGGACGGGCACCGAAGTCTGGATGTGTTCCCAATTCTACAAGTTTTTCTTTTGCCTCATCTGTTACAGTTAATGAAATATGCTGTTCTTCCAAAGCAGCAGAAAGGTCTTCAAGTAATAAATCGGTAATTTTCAACAGATGTTCTGTTTCTAATGTTTTAAATTCGACAATCGCATCAAAACGGTTTAAAAATTCGGGTTTGAAGAAATTACCCAATGACTGCAGCAGCGTGCTTTCTTCAATAGCAGCATTATTTTCAAAGCCAACGACAATACGTTTATGGCTGACACCAGCGTTGCTTGTCATGATGATGACACTATCTTTAAAGCTTACAGTTCTGCCTTGGCTGTCAGTTAGTCTGCCATCTTCTAAGATTTGCAGGAATATTGATTGAACATCAGGATGTGCCTTTTCGATTTCGTCTAACAGAATAATGCTGTAAGGGTTACGTCTTACTTGTTCTGTCAATTGGCCTGCTTCTTCATGGCCAACATAGCCAGGAGGCGATCCGATGATTTTGCTGATGCTGTGTTTTTCCATGTATTCACTCATATCTAAGCGAATCATGCTGTCTTTGCTTCCGAATAATTCGTTCGCTAATGTTTTGGTTAACTCAGTTTTACCGACACCAGTAGGTCCGACAAACAAGAAGCTTCCAATTGGTCTGTTTTTAGATTTTAAACCAGCTCGGCTTCGTTTAATAGCTTTCGCCACTTTAAGAACTGCCGCTTTTTGACCGATGACTTTAGCTTCTAAATTATCAGCCAAGTTTTTCATTTTTTGCTGTTCGTCCTGTTGTAGCTTTCCTACAGGAATGCCTGTTTTCTTCTCAATCAGTTCTTGAATTAGCGTAACGTCCACTACAGGTTTTTCTGTATTTGGATTATTCAATGCTTTTTCAAGTTCCTGTTCCTCTTTACGCAAGTGTGCTGCAGCTTCATAGTTCTCTTCTTTAAGAGCAGCTTCTTTTTCTTTCGCAATCTCTGCAAGACGATTGTCTATTTCGTCTGTATTTGTGTAGCTCGAAGCTAAGTTCATTTTAGAGCCAGCTTCATCAAGTAAGTCAATCGCTTTATCTGGCAAGAAACGGTCCTGAACATAGCGGTGTGATAATTCTACACATGCTTTAATTGCTTCGTCTGTATAAGACACTTCATGGAATTTTTCATATTTGTCTTTAATTCCTTCTAAGATGGAAATAGCTGCAGAGACAGTTGGCTCTGCCACTTGAATTGGCTGGAATCTTCTTTCAAGCGCAGCATCTTTTTCGATTTGACGATATTCTTTAAGTGTTGTTGCCCCGATTATATGCAGTTCGCCTCTAGCTAGAGCAGGTTTAAGGATATTTCCAGCATCCATTGAGCCTTCAGCTGACCCTGCTCCCACCAATTGGTGAATTTCATCGATAAAGACGATAATATTTTTTCTTTCTTGGATTTCTTGAATAATTTGCTTCATCCGTTCCTCAAACTGTCCGCGTATTCCAGTGTTGGTTACTAAGGAAGCAACATCAAGTAAATAGATTTCTTTGTTTTTCAGCTTTTTAGGCACATTGCCTTCTGAAATCTTCAACGCCAAGCCCTCTGCGATTGCTGTTTTACCAACACCTGGCTCACCAATCAGTACTGGGTTGTTTTTATTTCTTCTATTTAATATTTCAATCACTCTGTCGATTTCATTTTCACGGCCGATGACAGGATCAATTAAACCTGCATTAGCTAAATGATTTAAGTTTTTGCCGAATTTATCTAGAATACCATTTGTTTTATGAGATGGAGCTTGTTGATTTTCTTTGCTTGCCCCTGATTGTTGAAAGTTTTGATTTAATGATTTAAACAATTCATCAAAAGGGGAAGATTGTTGGAAAAACATTTGGTTAGATGGAGATGCCATTTTTTGTTTTTCTTTTTGGTAGCAGCTGTGGCATAGGTTTACAGTGTTTTCTTCATTATTTAGTACAAAACGCAAGCTCACATTAGCATAGTTTGATTGGCATATTTGACATTTCATTTAAAAATCCTCCTTTTGGAATTTGATCAAGTTTGACCTTTTGTAATTATGATTATACTTTGACCTTTTTTGACTTTCAACTATTTTGCTTGTTGAAATTATTGGAAGTTTTTTGTGCTTAGCAAGTAGCTCCATTCCATCAATAAGGAAAGTGTATAGACACTTTAGCGGAAATAAATGAGGATTACAAAGAAAATGCTCGTCATTGTTTGTCCATTTTGTCATATAGATTAGGTAAGGAGGGAAATATGTGAAAAACAAATGGAATGGAGCCTTTCAGCTTGCGGCTGTATATGTAGGTACTGTTGTGGGAGCTGGTTTTGCAACAGGTAAAGAAATAGTAGAATTTTTCTCTCAGTTTGGCATGATCGGATTGTTTGGGATACTTGCTTCGGGTCTAATATTTTCTTATTTAGGATCAAAATTAATGAGAATATCCGTAAAAATAAAAGCAAGATCATATCAGGAATTTACAATATTTCTGTTTGGCAGGATAGCAGGAAGTTTAGTAAACGTCCTAATGCTTATCATGCTCATCGGAGTTTGTGCTGTCATGCTGTCAGGTGCAGGGGCGGTTTTTGAGGAGCAGCTTGGCTTAAGCAAAGCCTTCGGAGTGGTCTTTACCATTGTCCTTTCATTGCTTGTTATGCTTGTTGGCATGAAGGGTTTGTTTGCTGTTAATACATTTGTTGTACCTATTATGATAACTTTCAGTTTCATTTTGTTTTGTTTGTCTGTTCAGCTGCCTGGCTTTATTGATCGTATTGATGATTATTCTGTCGTGAATTGGAAAGGGCTGACATCGCCATTTTCTTATACTGCGTTGAATCTTTCACTGGCAATTGCTGTGCTTGTGCCGGCAGCTTCTGAAATAGGAGATGACGAAACAGTAAAATGGGGAGGGATTATCGGAGGAATTGCTTTAATGTTTATTCTTCTTTCGAGCCATTTCACTTTAATTATGCTCGAGAATATAGACAGCTATGCGATTCCGATGGCATCTATAATGAGAGAGCTGGCCCCTAATTTATCCTGGATATACATTTTAGTCATATATGGGGAGATATTTACATCTGTCATAGGTAATGTATACGGGCTGGAACGGCAATTGAACCAGTATATTCGAATACCTGGCATATTCATCATTGCCTTAATATTTTTTGTGTCTTATTTAATCAGTTTTATTCATTACGGAACACTGCTGTCTTGGTTATATCCACTTTTTGGTTATATCAGCCTTGTTTTTTTACTGCTTTTATGGGCCAAGCCAATACCACAAAAAAATGTCTGACTCCAAAAAGAGCCAGACATTTTTAATATTAATTGATAAGCGCCTGCAGCGGGGAAGGGATACGGCCACCGCGGTCAACAAGCTTTTGGGAGCTGTATGGATTAACACCCATAACAGGAGCCCTGCCTAGCAAACCGCCGAATTCAACCATTTCTCCTTCTTTTTTACCAGGTACAGGGATAACACGAACTGCAGTAGTTTTTTTGTTAATCATTCCAATTGCTGCCTCATCAGCGATAATTGCTGAAAGGGTAGCAGGAGAAACGTCTCCTGTAAGAGCAATCATGTCAAGCCCTACCGAGCACACACATGTCATCGCTTCAAGTTTAGACAAGGTTAAGCTGTCGTCAAGAATCCCGCGAATCATTCCATTATCTTCACTGACAGGAATGAACGCACCACTTAAGCCACCTACATAGGAGCTTGCCATTGCGCCGCCTTTTTTCACAGCATCGTTCATTAGAGCAAGCGCTGCAATAGTCCCGTGTGTACCAACACGCTCTAGGCCAATTTCTTCTAAAATATCAGCAACACTGTCATTAATGGCATTTGTTGGTGCTAAGGAAAGATCCATGATTCCGAATGGAACGCCTAATCGTTCTGCTACAACTCGTCCGATCAGCTCGCCAGCACGAGTAATTTTAAATGCTGTTTTCTTGATAATGTCAGAAACTTCTCCTAAATCAGCATCCGGATATTTGCGAAGTGCGCTCAACACAACACCAGGTCCGCTGACACCAACATTAAGGACGACTTCTCCTTCACCAGCTCCGTGGAAGGCACCTGCCATGAATGGATTGTCTTCAACAGGATTACAGAAAACAACTAGTTTAGCACACGCTAGACCGTTTTGGTCTTTTGTGCGTTCAGCCGCGTTTTTAATGATAATTCCCATTTGTTTCACAGCATCCATATTTATTCCTGTTCTAGTTGTAGCAACAGAGATGGATGAGCAGACTCTTTCTGTCACAGCCAATGCTTCTGGCAGGGCATCAAGCAATGTTTGATCACCTTTTGTGATGCCTTTATGGACAAGAGCTGAATATCCGCCAATAAAATCAACATTCAAGTCTTTTGCTGCCTTATCCAACGTTTTCGCAAGCTCAATTGCTTGTTCAACTGTCGCATTTCCAAGGATTTCAGCAATCGGAGTAATGGAAATTCGTTTGTTAATAATTGGAATACCATATTCTTTTTCAGCCGCTTCCGCAACCTCAGTCAATTTGTCGGCATAAGTAGTGATTTTTTTGTAAACAGCGTTGTTCATTTTTTCAAAATCGGAATCTGCGCAATCATAAAGGCTGATTCCCATTGTGACAGTACGGATGTCCAAATTCTCCATTTGGACCATGTTGATTGTTTCCATCATTTCGTTTAATGCAATCTTCACAATTTCCCCTTCTTTCTTAGACGCGGTGCATTGATTGGAATATGTCTTCTAATTGGATGTTAATTTTTAAACTAAGTTGATTTCCTAATTCATCCAGTTGCTGGCGCAAATCGTCAAGATTTTCTTTTTGAGTAATATCTACTATCATCATCATCGTAAAAAAGTCTTGTAGGATTGTTTGGCTAATATCCAAAATATTGACATTGTTTTCTGATATGATTGTAGTCACTTTACTGATAATTCCTACTTGGTCCTTGCCCACTACACTTACAACTGCACGTCGCTGCTGCATTATATCACCTCATTTTTATGATGGTCTTTTGTTAAGAACGCTTCTTCACAACTGTTAAGGGAGATATAGAATATTTTACTGCTATTTTCCCATTAATATGTAGGTGCCTGGTTAGAGGTGGTTCTTCAAAAAGACAATTGCATTTTGTACACGGTTAAAGAGAAAGACTTTCCTTCCTGAAAAAGAAAAAAGAAGATCGGAGTTCTCCAATCTTCTTATCAGGAAAGAATAACGAATACACTATAAAAGTATAGATCAGTTACTCTCCTGTCCTTTTACCTGAGATTGTGAATCCTTCGGTGCCTATAAAGTAGGTCTCTCCAGAAGCTGCTCCTGCCATAGTGTGATCCATGACATTCAACGCACGCTATTCGCATATAAAATTATATTGTGATGTTATCAGTTTTTTTTGATTTGGTCAACAACAAATAAGAGGCATTAGACAGCCCTTCAATTAGTATTAGAAAAAGAAGAAGGGTTGGATAAATCTAGGCATGGGCGCTTAAGCTAACAAAGACGAGAAAAGGAGGTGGATGGTAATGACAAAATCAAAAAGAGAAGAAGAAAGAGAATGGACGGTACGTAAGCAAAAACAAAAGCCACATGGCAAAGTGAAAACAAAAAAAGAGCTTGCGGAAGAATAGAATTACTAAAAAGTTGCGACCAGATCTAGTCAAACTCAAAAAAATGCACCAGAAAAAAAGAATACTGAAAACTGTAGACCAACTACTTTTAAAGGCGTTTATCTACAAACAGAAGCCGGCTATAATAAGCCGGCTTCTGTTATTTAATAATTTTGTAATTTTTATGATTAACGACAGTTCTTTGCTCTAATTCAAGATCACGATAATTATCCATATATGTCAAATCTACTATTACTGAATTTTCATTGACTTTTTCTACAATTCCTTGCAACCCTCTAAACTCAATGATATTGCCAACCTCAGCTCTCTTCATCTGTAATCTCTCCTTATATGCCAAATTTATATAATTCTGTATATTTTAGTTTGCACTAAAAATACTATCTCGTAAAGAAATATGGATATATGATGAACATATGAAAGTGATAGTATATCCATTTTATAGAAAATAGAAATTAACCGCTTACCTTTTTTTAAATAGTTTGTTTTAATAAAGACGTTGTTATGGAAAAACCACATCTTTAGATGCAACTTACGGAACACTTCAACACTGGAGTCTAGTTTAGAAAGTTAGATATATACCACAATGAATGACGTTATTATAGCATAGTTTTTATGAATTGGTAATTATATGTACTTGCACCCCCTTCATATGACATCCTATGCAGGAGACAGTAAATTTGTTTCCACTAATCATGTGTGATAATAATATTTGTATGTATCTTCATAAAAGAAATGATAACTACACTAAATATAAAGGTAGGGAATTTAAGTTTATGTTACAGGAAGAAATTATTAGCGTTTTAGAGAAGTTGAAATCTGGAGAAATCAAGCAATACAAGGTGACAAAAGAGGATTTTCTTGCTTTCCGAATCGAGCTTGTGAAAAGGGAAGACTTCAAGCATTATCGGGGCATCGCACAGAGGGGCGGCGAGGTTATTTATGAGTACCTTGCTGAGCCGAGAAGTTAATATTCCGTTTAAGTAGGACTGGTTGAAATAAATTATATTGTTATCTAGGTGGACAGCTTTTTTAAATATGTGCGATATTTTTCATTGTCTCATCGGAAAAGAAATGCTATCCTACTTTTGAGATGTCTTTTTTAAAAATAACTTAAATGCCTGATAATTATCACTAATTTACATTTTTTCTTGTGTTTATGGAAAAAACTATAATGGTCAAATAATATATATAAAAGTGTTTATTTTACAAGAAACAGAACAATCCAGCAAGTTTTGCTGCTTGATGGCTATTGGGACAAGTTTAAAAATTTACATCTTTTATACTTTAAGTTTACAATAGTAGCTATTAAATTATATATTAGTTATGGATAAACGATTCTTGACTATTATATATGGTTGTTTAAGTTGAAAAGGCTTAATGCATCTTATTTATTATTTTAATGAAGGAGTTTGATTTTAATGGTAGAAAAACAATTTAAAGTTATCGCAGATACAGGGATTCATGCGCGTCCAGCAACTCTTTTAGTACAAGCTGCAAGCAAGTTTGACTCTGAAATTAACTTAGAGTTCAAAGAAAAAAAGGTTAACCTTAAGTCAATCATGGGTGTAATGTCCCTTGGTATCGGACAAGGCGCTGACATTAAAATCATTGCAGAAGGCAGTGACGAAACAGAAGCGATTAACGGTCTTGAAGAAACATTGAAAAAGGAAGGACTTGCTGAATAATGAGTTTTTTACAAGGAATTGCTGCCTCTAGTGGAATTGCCATTGCTAAAGCGTATCGTTTGGTAGAACCGGACCTATCTTTTGAAAAGAAAACAGTAGAAGATGCTGCTGCTGAAATTAACCGTTTTCAAGCTGCTCTGTCTACTTCAAAGCAAGAGTTGGATGCCATTCGTGAAAAAGCGAACAAAGAATTGGGTGCTGATAAAGCTGCTATTTTTGAAGCGCATTTGTTAGTTCTAAGCGATCCAGAATTAATCGCTCCAATTGAAGACAAAATCAATACAGAATCAGTAAATGCTGAAGTTGCCTTAAAAGAAACGACAGATATGTTCATCAACATGTTTGAATCAATGGACAATGAGTACATGCAAGAGCGTGCTGCTGATATCCGTGACGTTACTAAAAGGGTTCTTTCCCATTTGCTTGGTGTACATTTAGCTAATCCAAGCATGATTTCAGAAGAGGTTGTAGTTGTGGCAGAGGATTTAACTCCATCTGATACAGCTCAATTGAACCGTCAATTTGTTAAAGGATTCACTACTGATATCGGGGGAAGAACTTCTCACTCTGCTATCATGGCTCGTTCTTTGGAAATTCCTGCAGTTGTAGGAACGAAAAAAGCAACAGAAGAAATCTCTAACGGCGATTTAGTAATCGTTGACGGATTAAAAGGTGAAATTCACATCAATCCAACACCAGAAGTGGTGGAAAGCTACAAAAAAGTTGCTGCAGAATACGAAGAGCAAAAAGCTGAATGGGCTAAGCTTGTTAATGAGAAAACTGTCAGCGCTGACGGCGTTCATGTAGAATTGGCCGCAAACATCGGTACTCCAAACGATTTAGAAGGTGTTACTTCAAATGGTGGAGAAGCAGTTGGCCTTTATAGAACAGAATTCCTATACATGGGCAGAGATCAGCTTCCAACAGAAGATGAGCAGTTCGAATCTTACAAAGCTGTTCTAGAAGGAATGAAAGGTAAGCCGGTTGTTGTCCGTACATTGGATATCGGCGGAGATAAAGAGCTTCCATACCTTGAACTTCCAAAAGAAATGAACCCATTCCTGGGCTTCCGTGCAATTCGTCTATGTCTTGAAGAGACTGGTATCTTCCGTACGCAATTAAGAGCATTGCTTCGTGCGAGCTCATACGGTAACTTGAAAATCATGTTCCCGATGATTGCAACATTAAACGAATTCCGTGCTGCTAAAGCATTGTTAGAAGAAGAAAAAGCTAACTTGACTGCTGAAGGTGTAACTGTGGCAGATAAAATTGAGCTTGGAATCATGGTGGAAATTCCTTCTACAGCTGTATTGGCAGATCAATTTGCTAAAGAAGTTGACTTCTTCAGCATAGGAACGAATGACTTGATCCAATATACAATGGCTGCGGACCGCATGAACGAAAGAGTTTCTTACCTGTATCAGCCTTACAACCCATCAATTCTTCGTCTTGTTAAGATGGTTATTGATGCTGCGCATAAAGAAGGCAAATGGGCTGGAATGTGCGGAGAGATGGCTGGAGACGAAACAGCGATTCCGTTATTGCTAGGTTTAGGATTAGATGAATTCTCCATGAGTGCTACATCTATCCTTAAAGCGAGATCACAAATTCTTAGCCTTTCTAAAAAAGAGATGGAAGAGCTTGCTGAAAAAGCATTGCAAATGTCTACAACAGAAGAAGTTATGGAAGCAGTTAAAGCTGCAGCAAAACTTTCTTAATTAGACATAAAAATAAATAAATTATTTCATAAAAAAAGGGAAATGAATGTTTAGAGTTGCTCTATAGCGGGTAAAACTAAACTAAGCACAGGCACTTAAAGTTTTTAAGTTTGCTAAGCTATTCTCATTTTCCCCTTATTTGACTGACTAGTAGCCTAGTCAGTCCTTTTTTTGCCATTTTTCTCATGTGGAGTTAATGAATTCAAGTCAGCCCATATGGTATGATGGTTAGGAACAGGTAGTAGAATTTAATGTAAGAATTAAGGGAGGGAGAACTTGAATGCTGTCTAATGGAAATACAGTAATTGGATTTATCGGTATTGGTGTTATGGGAAAAAGCATGGCGCGAAACCTTATGAATAAAGGGTACACGGTTATTGTCTATAATCGTACAAAGGAAAAAGCAGAGGATTTAGTGCAAGAAGGCGCAGCTTGGGCAGATAGTCCAAAAGAAGTGGCTGAAAAGGCCAATGTTATCATTACGATTGTTGGCTACCCTAAAGATGTTGAAGAGGTGTATTTAGGGGAGAATGGAATTATAACTAATGGAAAAGAAAATACATATTTAATTGATATGACAACATCGACTCCAAGCTTGGCAAAAAGGCTTTATGAAGAAGCAAAGAGCAAGGGGATTCATGCTTTGGATGCTCCTGTTTCTGGCGGAGATATTGGAGCAAGAGAAGCAAAGCTGTCGATAATGGTTGGCGGAGATAAGGAAGCCTACGAAGATGTACTGCCAATTTTCGAAATTTTGGGAACGAATATCGTTTATCAAGGTCCTGCAGGCTCTGGCCAACATACAAAGATGTGCAACCAGATTGCAATTGCCTCCAATATGATAGGTGTTTGTGAAGCAATGGTTTATGCGGAAAAAACAGGCTTAAATCCAGAAAATGTCCTTAAAAGCATTTCAACAGGAGCTGCCGGCAGTTTTTCGCTGAGTAATTTGGCTCCGCGTATGATTAAAGGGGACTTTGACCCAGGTTTTTATATTAAGCATTTTATTAAGGATATGAGAATTGCCATGGAAGAAGCAGAGAAAATGGGGATGGACACACCAGGACTTGCCCTTGCGGAAAGTTTATACAGTAGGCTTTCTGCTTTAGGACAAGATGAGATGGGCACACAGGCTTTATATAAATATTGGCACCAATAATTAGAAGGCTCTCTTCCGGCGTGGAAGAGAGCCTTTATCTTGCTTTAATGAGAAGTCAAATAAGCAGCAAGTCTATCGCATGCCTCTTTTAATGTATCGAAAGAATAGGCAAATGAAATGCGGAAATAGCCTTCGCCCAAAGATGAAAAGGCGCTGCCTGGAACAACAGCCAAATTGGCCTTTTCAACTAAATCCAAGCAAAAGTCAAAGGAGCTAATACCTGAAATAGGTATCTTAATGAAAAAGTAAAAGGCACCGTCAGGGTTAATGACTTCTAATCCCATATCTGTGAGACGGGAATGAAGGTAGTCCCGTCTTTTTTTATATTCCTCTTTCATGGCCCAGCTGTCATCGATGCCGACAGTTAATGCCTGCAAGGCTGCATGCTGGGAAATAGATGACGCACATGTCACATTATATTGGTGGACTTTTAATATTTGCTGACAAATAGTATCCGGAGCAAAAAGGAAACCAATTCTCCAGCCTGTCATGCTATGAGACTTAGATAAACCATTAATCACAATTGTTTTTTCTCTTAAAAAACTGCCGATAGAAATATGATTACCATCAAAAAGCAGTTCGCTGTAAATTTCATCTGCCAATACGAATATATCTTTGCCTTTAAGAAGTTCAGCTATAGCCATAAGTTCATTTTCGTTAAGACTGACACCTGTCGGGTTGCTTGGATACGGCAACACGATACATCTAGTCTTATCTGTTATATATGGTTCAATAAGCTCTGCTGTAAAGCGGAAGCCATTATTTGTAATATCAACATAGACAGGATTTGCACCGCAAAGGCGTATTATCGGTTCATATCCAGGATAAACAGGTCCTGGCAGTATCACCTCGACACCTTCCTCTAATATTGTCCGGAAGGCAATATCGATTGCTTCGCTTGCACCAGTTGTTACAATAACCTCTGTTTGCGGATTATAGTTCAAGCTGTATTTTTTGTTCACAAAGCTACATGCCGCCTCTCTGAGTGAAAGGTCCCCTGCATTATGGGTATATGTCGTAAAATCTGCATCAATTGCCTTTTTGGCAGCCTCTTTAATATGGTTAGGTGTGGGGAAATCAGGCTGGCCTATCGTAAGAGAGAGCATGCCTTTTTTGCCTGCTACCATGTTGGAGAATTTACGGATTCCGGATATTTCAATATCCTTTACTTTATTGTTTATCAAATATTCCATGTTTTCCACCTTATTTTTTTATTTTCTGCTTATTATTAGTATCATAACAAATCCATGATATCTTGAAAACATTAGCATGACCATAAAAAAAAGCACTTTAAAAAAGCGCTGCAGTGTGTTTTAAAGCTCTAATAACCATAATCCCAATCAATGTCATTTTTAAGAAAAACTAATTCACCATTTGCGGGCATAAGATTAGAATCATTATCCTCCATAGCTGAAACGTCTACAAGTTTTATGTTTTCTATGATGGTGATAGATGAATCAAAGTTAAAGAAAATGGCTGTACCATTCATCATTTTACGTCCTCCCTTATTTGCTCCAATTACTTACTTTAGCTCTATAGAATATCCTATTCGTTAATGGTAATTTCGATTAGATTTTAGCTGGAAATTCACAAAGATGTGCATTTTTAAAGGATAATTTGGGGCAGTCAAAGTCATATTACAGTTTATTTACATAAAAAGGGTTGTTTACATTAATTTGAGCAGATAAGATGGAAAAGGAGGAGTTATTTACCATAAATGTATGGATAATGGAGTAAGTGGAATAGGTGCCTAAAAGGCATGCTCTTCAATTCCATTCATATAATGAATAAACCAATTCTGATGATACAAAGGAGGTCAATTATAGATGGAACAACGAAAAAAACAATCGCAAGAATTACGAGGACCCGCATTGTATTTTTCTTTGCCGATACTCGCTTGGGCTCTATACGATGCGGCAAACACGATATTTTCTTCTAATATCAACACCATATTTTTCCCGTTATATTTAAAAGAAATAATTGGCTCAAATGAGGTTCAAGATCAAATAGCCAGTACGCTAATATCATATTCAAATGCAGTAGCAAGTTTTCTACTAGTAATTTTCTCACCATTGTTTGGTGTGTTGATGGATAGAACAGGAAGAAAAAAGAAATATATTATAGTATTTACAATATTTACTGTTATTTGTACTGTTCTTATGGGAGTTTTCGGGGGAATAACCTTCCAGGATTCCATAATGGGTATTCCTATGTCATTATTTATCGTAATCTTATTATTTGTGTTTGCAAAGTTTACATACCATTCTAGTCTAGTATTTTATGATGCAATGATTTCTGATCTTGGCACAAAAGAACAGCTTCCGCTTATTTCTGGATTTGGCGTCGCAGTCGGATATTTGGGAACATTGATTGGCTTGCTCGTTTACATTTTTGTTGGAGACGGTGACTTTTATCGATCATTTATACCAACAGGCTTACTGTTTTTATTATTGTCTCTTCCACTTTTCGTTATTATCAAGGATACACCAAAGCAGACTACAGAAAAGCAATCATTTCTGTCTGGTTATAAGGAAATCTATCAAACTTTCAAGCAAGCAAAAAATTACCGTAATATTTTTACGTTTATGATTGCTTATTTCTTCTTAAACGATGCAGTTGCTACAACCATTGCGATGATGGCTGTTTATGCACAGGCAATAGTCGGATTTTCCACTGGCAAATTTATTGTTTTATATTTAGTCTCAACAATATCAAGTATTATTGGTTCCTTTATTTTTGGTTATATCGCTAGAAAAATTGGTGCATATCATTCAATCAGAATTGTCGGGATTATCTTAGTTGCTGCCTTAATTATTGCAACTGCTGCTTGGAATGAATCTATGTTCTGGATTGCTGGAAGCATGTTTGGCGTTGCACTTGGCAGCATGTGGGTTACCTCAAGGGCGTATATTGTGGAGATCACCCCAGAGGAGAAAAGGGGACAGTTTTTTGGATTATTTGCTTTCTCTGGAAAAGTTTCCTCCATTGTCGGTCCGCTTCTATATGGGAGTATTACGTTGATTTTTGCAGATTTAGGAGATATAGCGAGCAGAATGGCTTTAGGATCATTAATCATTCTAACTGTGATTGGCCTAATCGTGCATGGCAAAGTCCAAACAGATAAATAACAATAAAGAGGCTTATTCCATTTGTGGGGTAAGCTTTTTTCCTTCATAAGGTAAACTTGCTGAAAATTATTTTATACAGCAGTCTTCATAGTTTTCAAAAACCGCCGATATAAAAAAAGATTCGAGGCAAACTTTAGTATAGAAAAACTTTTGCCAATTATAAAATAAATGTTTAAGTTCGCAATGATAGTAACGATATAACGTATAGGTAGATTATGTTTAGGCAGGAAGGACGAAAATGATGAACAACGATAAAGGAATTTTACTAGAGACGGGTACGAATGAATTAGAGATTGTAGAATTCGGAGTAGGCAAAAACAAATTCGGGATAAATGTTATAAAGGTAAAAGAAATCATTAATCCTGTGCCTATCACAACCATTCCTCATGCTCATCCTAATGTTGAGGGCATCATGGAATTGAGAGGAGAAGTTCTGCCAGTTGTAAACCTTGCAAATGCCCTAGGTTTGCCGCCTTCAGATGAGCCGGAGAAAGATAAATTTATTGTTTCTGAGTTCAACAAAACAAAAATTATCTTTCACGTACATAATGTCTCTCAGATACATCGTATCTCATGGGAAGACATTGAAAAGCCTTCTGAGATGTACCAAGGTGCAGAAAGCCAAATCATCGGTGTGATTAAGCTGAATGGAGAAATGATTCTCCTACTTGATTTTGAACGCATTGTAGTGGACATTAATCCAGAATCAGGCATTAATGTACAGCAAGTGAAAAGATTAGGAAATCGTGAAAGAAGCAATAAAAAGCTTCTAGTTGTGGAAGATTCACCATTATTAAGAAAATTGCTAGAAGACACCCTTGCAGAGGCTGGATATGACAAAGTACATTTCTTTGAAAATGGCCGAGAAGCATTTGAACACTTGCAAGGAATCATTGATTCTGGCAAAAAGATTGAAGACGTTGTCCAACTAGTTATTACAGATATTGAGATGCCGCAAATGGATGGTCATCATTTAACGAGAAAGATTAAAGAAGAAGCTAAGCTGAGCCAACTTCCAGTTATTATCTTCTCATCCCTCATTACAGAAGATTTAAGGCATAAAGGGAAGCGAGTCGGGGCGAATGCTCAGGTTAGCAAACCTGAAATTGCTGAATTGATTCTGTTAGTTGATGAGCATATTCTATAAAAAACGAAAGACTGCATGAATTCGAAATTCCTGCAGTCTTTTTTTGCTATAGAAAACTTTTAAGAGCAGAATGTATAGAGCTGAGGCAGATATTTAAGGCTAATAGCTTTCACCGAGCCTCTTGAAAACCGGTTTAACATATCGTTTGCCCGGCGGCTTGTTTTGGTCTTGGTTATCTTCTTTTAACCCAGTATATGCAATCAGCAGCTTCTTTGCCTGGTTAAGGGAGATAGTTGATTTTGGGTTCCTGACATTTTGGTTTAAAGAACCAAGGTGGGGCAAGTCTTCAAAATCTTTTTTCGTCGGAGGCAAGTGAAAGGTGTATTCTCCACATTGAACCAGGATATCAGACTGCTGCTGGCTGTTTCTCGGGTTGCTGGAAAAGTGAAGTCCTATCTTTTTTGCTTTCCCCTCACTCAGCAGTTTTTGCAGACTTGCCTGTTTCAGCTTATATAGAAATTTTGGATCTGGTGCTGTTTTAGCATGGCGATTTACTACTGAAATGGATTGGGAGAGGTTTTCGATCGTTGAATTCAGTTGTGGTAGTTTCGATGAATGCTTGTGCATTATCTATAACTCCTTTCTAAGTAGAGAATGAATACAAGCTATTATACTATTTTTCCGGAAGAAAAGGAATCTTTTCTACCATCTGACTTCAATATTTGAATGTTTCCTTTTTAAAAGGAGATTATAAACATTTCTTCTTAGTTGCCGATAATTATACTAAGAAAAACGTAGTAAACATAGACACAAAAGAATATGTACTTATTAATAATTATTCCATTATTGTAGACAAACAGCCTTTGTTATATACATTGATAGGAATAAGCTGATTTTTGGAGAAAAACATGATTAGAAGGTTATGACAGAAGTAAATTAAGGATGATACAAATGCATGGATTTTATGAGATGCTAAAAGAACATCAAATAGACCAAAATACAAGGATCGAGAGAATCATATTTGAAATCATTTTTAAACATATTAATGATATGGTCTATATTATGAAGGTGGATCCTGGCCCAGTGTTTCGCTATGTATTCGCCAATAATGCAGGCTATATTCATGCGAAGCTCGCCCCAGACTATATCGGAAAATCCCTACAGGATGTTCTTCACGAAGGCGTATATGGTGGACTGCAGTCAGAGTATGAGAAGGCGTACTTTGAAAAGAAAATACATGTTTACTCTGACGAAGTTATTCTGCCCCAAGGAATTAAAAGGTACGGTGAATCTATCTTAACCCCTATATTAGATAAAAAAGGGGAAGTGAAATTTATCGTTTCCGTTACTAGAGATGTGACAAAACTTCAAGAAGAAAAACAGAGACTGATTGAAAGAGAACAGCAAATTCGTTCAATTGTCGACCATAATCTTGATGCCATTTTAAGAATTGATTTAAATGGCTCCATTTACACAATCAATCCAGCTGCCGAAAAGTTAACGGAATACACTTTAGATAAAATTAAAAATAAGCCGATTTTTGATTTAATAGACCAAGATAGTTTCACAACTTTTAAGGATCAAATCAGGAAATGCCGTTTGACACATCTTTCCCAGTCCCTTGACAGCATGCTGAAAATGAAGAATGGCCAAGTGCTTAATGTCCATATAAAAATTATCCCCATTATTGTTAATAGCACTGTACAAGGAATGTTTATCATTTTAAGGGATATGTCTGAGAAAACAGAAACTGCTGAGAAAATAAGATATATGGCTTTTCATGATCAGCTGACAGGTCTTTATAACAGGAGAGCACTTCTGGAGGATTTGAATATCGAAATAAACAAAGCGACTGAAAATGGGCAGGAAATCGCGCTGCTGACAATAGATCTTGATCGGTTTAAATATATAAATGATACATTTGGCCATATTGTAGGCGACCAAATATTGATAAAGGTTGCTGAACGGCTGTTAGAATTCAATAACCAAGATTGTCATGTATACAGGCAGGGCGGAGATGAATTCATTATCCTGCTTTCTAACACCAATAGGCAGAAAACTAGTTCCTTTGCCCAAGCAATTCTGTCCAGATTCGCCAGCTCCTTTTATCTGAATTCGCAAGAATACTATATAACACCAAGTATTGGTGTCAGTATGTACCCTAATGATGGGAAGGATGAAGATACGCTCATCAAAAATGCTGATGAAGCACTTTTTCGCGTAAAGGAAAAAGGTAAAGCACATTATCGATTTTATCGAAATGACATGAATGTTGTTTTAACCAATATCGTAATACTGGAAACCAATTTGCGGAAAGCGGTGCAAAATGAAGAACTGACTCTCTTTTATCAGCCGCAGATTGATTTAAAGAATCAGACAATTAGAAGTGTAGAGGCACTGTTGCGCTGGGAAAGTCCGGCTCTAGGTGTTATTTCTCCTGGCGAATTCATACCGCTTGCAGAGGATACTGGACTTATTATTCCAATTGGGAATTGGGTGATAGAAACAGCTTGCCAACAAATCCGCAAATGGATGATGATATTTAATGACGGTATTCGAATTGCAGTCAATATTTCTCCGAAACAATTTGAACAGCCAAATTTTGTTGAAAAAATAAAATCAGCCATTATCAGCAACGATATCCCGCCACATCTGCTTGAAATTGAAATAACGGAAGGTGCCATGCATAATTCCAAGGATGCTATTCCTGTACTGAGGAAGCTGAAGGAGCTTGGTGTTATTATTTCTGTTGATGATTTTGGAACAGGATACTCTTCACTCAGTTATTTGAAGCAATTTCCAATAGATATTTTAAAAATCGATCAATCATTTGTTAGAGATGTACTGGAGAATGTAAAGGATGCTGCAATTATTACAACCATTATCCACTTAGGAGAGAACCTCGGTATGGATATAATTGCAGAAGGGGTGGAGTGCAGAGAACAGGCAGATATCCTAAAAGCCGCTAACTGTCATAAAGCACAAGGGTTTTATTATTCCAAACCTCTTCCAGCAAAGGAAGTCGAATATTTTTTACAACAAAAACAAGCCACTAATTAGGAATAAAACACAATATTTGCGAATAAACTGATAGTGAATCTTAGAATAAGGTGCAGGGAATCCGGCCCTCCCTAATAAAAACGGCCATCCTTGGATTCCAAGGATGGCATCTTTTATCTATAGCTGACAGCTCGATGCCTCAATGCAGCCCAAGATTCAATAAAACGTGACTTGCCTACCTTCACTTTTTTTCTCCCTG
>JAPSHL010000047.1 GCA_031179905.1 Bacillus sp. (in: firmicutes)
GGAATCTTTCTTGTCATCGGTGGGGTTATTTTATTGAATTTTGGCGGAGCTCATTAAAGGAAGGAGTTTTAACTTGTGAAAGGATATATTTATTTAACAATCTCGATTATTTCTGAAGTATTTGCGACAACGTTGCTTAAATTGTCAGAAGGTTTTACTGTGATCCTCCCTACTGTCGGGGTGATTATCGGCTATGTCCTTGCCTTCTATTTCATTTCAAAAGCTCTCCAAACACTGCCGTTAAGCTTGGCCTATGCGATATGGTCCGGTGTCGGGACCGCTGCAACTGCCTTGATTGGTGTAATCCTCTGGGATGAGCTGCTGAACACAATCATGCTGTGCGGAATTGGTCTTATTATCGGCGGTGTTTTTCTCTTGAACAGCTCGGAAGAGAAAGAAACAGCGAAGAAGCCGGCTAACTAATGCTGCTTCTTCGTTTTTATCTATTTCCTTGAGAACATCTTCCTAAATATAAGGCAATGTCTCGTATCCTTTTATCTATTTCCGCTTCTAATTCTTCTCTTTCTTTTGTATATGTATAAAAAGTATCTCCTTTTAGCAAATGGTCGGAAAGAATTAACAGACTGACAGCTTTTTTGTTAAATTTTTTTGCTGCGGCAAGCGTAACAGCTGACTCAAATATCAACACCAATATGTCCATCAAAAGACCAAGATTGAACAATTTTTTCTGTTTCCAAAAACGGAGTGCTCGTAGACAAAACGCTGCCTGTCACATACTTGTACCTTTTTTTATGACAATAATCAACAGCCTTTGCTGTCAGTTCTTCATCTGATTTTACAGAATTGCAGTCTGGCATATTTGCATTAGATACACCATCTTCCATTTTCGCCTCTGTTACAATCAAAATATCACCATAATTCAATAGAGATGACAAACCGCCACAATATCCAGTTTGAATAAAATCATTAGTTCCAATGGCAGCAAACCCTGTTAACACATCTTTATTTCTGCCTATTATTGTATTCCATTTTGGTAAAAGAATCTCCTCATTTAAGATATCCTTCCACCTATTTATATTATCTGCGTGATTATATTCTCCATGGACAATGAAGGAATCAGGAACACTGTGTTTTTTGTATGCCGACTGCTTGGAGCCAATATCCTCTGTGAAGTCTTCATATAGTTTCATTTACTCATCCCTCCTTATATGCTTTAACAGACGTAAAGGCTTCAGGATTTCAGTTCTTCACTTTCTAAAATGAATAGACATTCCTACTTCCATGTTTCATTCAATTTATCAGAATAAAAACGAATCGCTTTCTTGTACTTCAAAATGTTTTCATCTGCTGTTGTCTCCACCAAGGCTGTAAGCAGAACCTCCATCGCCTTCTCATGTTTCTCCAGATTATATAATGTCATAGCATAAAACACTCGAAGTGCGCTGTTGTCTGGATACTGTTTTATTGCCTGTAAAAAAACTTCGCTAGCTTTCTCATAATCTCCTAATGTCCGGTATGTGCTGCCAAGCCCCAAAAACGCCCCTTCCATCTCCTCTTTGGGAAGCCCTAATGAGATGGCTTTTTCATAAAAACATATTGCCTTTCTTTCCTCTCCTAACAAATCAAGACTCCAGGCGTATTGATAAAGAATCAACGGATCATCCGGTAATTTCCGAACTAAATCCAACAACAACCGGCTTGATTTATCATACTCTCCAGCTGCTCTCCACTTTAATGCTGCTGATAATTCAGTTTCCAAGAACATCCTCCCCTATTTTGTTATTAACTTTATTAATTTCGCCTACTTCCCTGTTTCCCCTTCTTGTTTTTAACTTTAGAAAGGAAAATGATATATTTTTTTATTAATTTTCAACAAATTCCACCTAAACCACTTGGATTAATACATTTAATTGTTGTATAATGAATATATGATAAAATGAACAAACAAATTAGAGTCATACAGTAATAGCAACATAATGTTATAGAATACCCATTAGGAGGGATTACCATGGTAAATCTTAATGAAGCAAAAAGAAGATTAATTATTCAAAAATTAGCAGTATATGGCAACTACTCATTCGATGCCCTAAACAGCTTTTCTCTTTCTGAACTGAATAAAAGATACCATGAGTGTATGGCAGCAGTGCATCCTCATGATGGAACAGGTTCTATTAAGTGGAAAAAACAAAGATAATTTTTTTCACTTATAATACCAAGCTAATCAGTAAGAATAATCAGATATAAATTATTAAAAATAAATATGCCGATCAGTCAGCCTGAAGGCCCTAATGTATAGTGTGCGCTATACTTAGGGCCTTTTATTTTTAATTTTAAAGGTGGTGATAACTGTATAGTCTCTAATTTGTTTGTTTATAAAAATCGTATTGGAGGATACATAATGGTTTATTTAAAAAAAGCAAGTTACTTACTATCTGCTATACTATTAATCTTTGTGATTGCTGCCTGCGGTGCTCCCTCGTCTACGAACAGCGCTTCTGAAGGCAAGAATGGAGAAGTTACCGTAAATATCGGAGTGCAGCAAAGCATTTGGCCAATCCTGCTTGCGAAAGAGAAAGGCTGGTTTGAAGAAGAGTTTGAAAAGGCTGGTGCAAAAGTTAAATGGGTGGAATTTCAAAGTGGTCCTTCTTACTTTGAGGCAATTGCCTCTAACAGACTTGACTTTGGTAGGGTCGGCAATATCCCTGTACTAGCTGGCCAAAGCGGCGGAATTAAATTTGAGGAAATCGCAACAGCCAGTACTGGTGAACTAGGGGACGCCATCATTGTCCCTCTAGACAGTTCGATTAAATCTGCAGATGATTTGAAAGGTAAAAAAATCGCTGTTGCTAAAGGCAGCAGTGCATATGGACTATTATTCAGGCTACTAGAAAAAGAAGGCATTAAGCCATCAGAACTGGAAATCATCCAGCTTCAGCCAGATGAAGCACAGCCAGCATTTGAAACTGGTTCTGTCGATGCATGGGCCATCTGGGAACCATATCAATCCATTCAAGTCATTAACAAAAAGGCAAAAGTAATTGCAACAGGAAAAGATATCGGCAGCTACAGCCCTGGTTTCCAAATTGTACGGACTGAATTTGCCAAAGAACATCCTGAACTTGTAGAGCTGTATTTAAAAGTAACGGAAAAAGCGACAAGATGGCAAAATGAACATAAAGATGAAGCAATCAAAATTTATGCAGACTTAAAGAATACAGATGAAGAAATAATCAGCAGAGTCCTGGAAAATTCCGTTCCTGAAAATACACCGATAAGCGATGACATCCTGAAAGAACAACAAATAACAGCTGATTTGCTTGTAAGTACAGGCGGATTGACCAAAAAGCTGGATGTAACAGAGGTTGTTAATAACAGCTATATTGAGAATGTATTAAAGGAATACGAATAATCAAAAGGTAATAAAACAAAAAGCTCCCCTCATGGGAGCTTTCTCCGTATTTATATAGACAAAAATAAGGAAACACCTCTCTTTCACGAGAGGTGTTTCCTTATATGCCCAGCTTGTTTCGAAGTGTGCCATCTGCGTATTCTGTTTTAAACAAGCCTCTTTTTTGTAATTCTGGTATAACGGACTCTATAAATTCCGTCAAGCCTTCGCTCATCTGCTGTGGCATGATGTTGAAGCCATCGGCAGCTCCATTTTCAAACCATGCTTGCAGTTCATCAGCAATTCTTTCAGGTGTGCCGGCAATTGTGAAGTGCCCTCGTCCGCCGGCTAAGCGGAGAAGCAACTGTCTTATCGTGAGATTTTCGTTTTTAGCTAAGTCACTAATGAGTTTTGTTCGACTTTGATGTCCCTTTATTTCTTTTATATCAGGCAGTACTGGAAAGGGCCCGTCTAACGGGTAAGAAGTCAGATCAAAGCCGACTCTGTTTGAAAGCTGCAACAGGCTGTATTCCGGATTTGTAAGTAGATGCAGCTCCGTTTCTTTTTTCTTTGCTTCTTCATTTGTATTGGCGATAACAGGGCATATACCTGGAAGAACAATAACCTTATCTGGATTACGCCCAAAGTCTCGGACTCTAGTCTTCAGTTTTTTATAAAAGAGCTGTGCGTCCTCAAGTGATTGCTGTGCTGTAAAGACTATTTCTGCATATTGTGCCGCAAAGTCAATTCCGTCTTTTGAGGAGCCAGCCTGAACAATAATCGGTTTTCCTTGCGGTGATCTTGGACTGTTTAATGGTCCTTTAACAGAAAAATGGCTGCCTTTATGATTGATTTCATGGACTTTTTCGCTTTGGGCATAGACACCAGTCTCCTTATTCTTGATAAGGGCATCCTCGTCCCAGCTGTCCCACAGCTTATTGGTCACCTCCAAAAATTCCTGTGCCCGCGCATACCTTTGTTCATGCCCAGGTATTTCTTCTAAATTAAAGTTATTAGCTTCCTCATCTGTTCCAGAGGTGATAACATTCCAACCTGCTCTTCCATTACTCAAATGGTCGAGGGAGGAAAAGCTTCTGGCAACATTGAAAGGCTCTGTAAAGGAGGTAGACACAGTGCCGATCAACCCGATTTCCTTCGTTGTAGCTGCCAGTGCGGACAGGAGGATAAGCGGTTCCATCCCTCCCCCTCCGAGTTCTCCGTATTTAACAGCTTTAGTAGAAACAGAGTACCTGTTTGCCATAAAGATAGAATCAAATTTCGCCCTTTCAGCTTTAGCCGCAAGTTCCTGATAATAAGTGAAATCTTGCACCCGCTCAACCGGAGAGGCTGGATGCCTCCAAGCCCCCTCATGATGTCCCATGCTTGTTAGGAACAAGTTCAAACGCATCTGATCTCTATTAGCGCGATTTGTCATAAGTCTCCACCCCTTTATTTCATTAGCCTTTAAAGCTGTCCTGCCATTTCAGCAGTCTTCTTTCAAAAACTCTTATAAATGAATCAGATACCTTTCCAAACACTGCAAATATGATAATTCCTACAAAAACGACGGTTGTTTGTGAAAATTGGCGCGCATCTGTAATTAAGTAGCCGATACCTTCGCTTGATCCCATCAGCTCAGCTGCCACTAAGGCAAGCCATGCTGCTCCTAAGGCAAGTCGCAAACCGAGCAGAATATTAGGAAGGGCCGATGGGATTATTAAGTTAGTAATCTGTTTCCATTTGCTGTACTGTAAAATTCTGGCAACCTCAAACATTTTCCCGTCGACACTGCGTATGCCTAGGAAAGCATTCACATAAAGTGGAAAAAACGCGCCTTTGGCAATTAAGAGAACCTTCGAGACCTCCCCAAAGCCAAACCAAAGGATAAAGAGCGGTATAACAGCAAGCGTCGGAATCGTCCTCAGCATCTGCATCGTAGGATCTAGTGTATGCTCCATTTTGCTTGAAAACCCTACAGCTAATCCAACTAACAAACCTAAAGACCCACCAATCAAAAACCCTACGATTGCCCTAAGAAAGCTAACCTGAAGGTGATAAAGTAAATTTCCTGCCGTCAGCAAATCAATGAAAGCTATGAAAATTTCGCTAGGTCTCGGAAGCAGTGTCTCTGACACAAACCCGTAAATACCCGCAGCCTCCCAGACTGCCATATGAAGAACCTGAATCAGCTTTCCCCTCAAAAAAATAACCGTTTTTGATGGCAACGGCCTTCCTTTTTTCTTGTTTTTACGCATTTTTTTTACTACTGTGTTTCCGTATAATAATTCACTATTATTACTCAAAGCGGTCTCCCTCCAATTACTGCTTGCAGTGGTTGATTCGACTGCTCTGTTTTCTCAAACTCCTGTAAAATCTGCTGGCGGTATGATTGGAAAGCATTATCGGTTTTCTTTCTTGGGTAGGTTAGATTAATGTCCACGACCTTCTGAATGGACCCAGGTCTTGCATTCATGATGACCACCTTGTTCCCTAAATAGATAGCTTCATCCAGATCATGTGTTACAAACAGCATAGTGGTTTTATTCTCTTGCCAGATATTCAACAAAGCATCCTGCATATGTGTCCTTGTAAAAGCATCTAATGCACCAAATGGTTCATCTAATAAAAGCACTTTTGGATTGCGGAGAAGAGCTCTTGCAATTGCTGCTCTTTGAGCCATTCCCCCTGAAAGCTCTCTCGGATACGATTTTGAAAAGCCATCCAGCTTTACAAGCTTAATCAGCGCGGCGACCTCTGCTTTAACGTCCTTATTTTTCAGCGAGAAGTTTGCTGCGATATTTTTTTCAACTGTATGCCAAGGAAACAGCCGCGGCTCTTGAAAAATAAAGCCTTTATCAATGCTAGGACCGCTAACTTCCTGTCCATCAATAGTCACTGTGCCTGACACCTCCGTATCCAGACCGGCAATAATTTTCAGCAAGGTGCTTTTCCCGCAGCCGCTCGGGCCAATTATGGTTACAAGCTCCCCTCTTTCTACTGTCATGTCGATATCCTTTAATGCATGTGTTTCGCCATTTTTAGAGATAAATTTTTTATTCAATTCATTGATTGTTAATAGTGTCATTTCTGCTTTTCCTCTCCTTCAGGCGCTGCCAGTTTAATATTGTGATCGAATATTTGTATAAAAAAAGACACGTGCCAAGTGAAGTCGGCAATTGTGTCTTCTCCGGATGTCCGGTCGAAAAACAAAACTTTTCTTATTTTTTATGATTATCAGTCTGTATACGGATTTTTTCTTCTTTTTCAATTTGCGCAATCCTACCTGCATGAAGTGTAATTGTTACAGATCCGTATTCAATTTCCTTTAATATCGATATAATATACTTTTCATTTTCGTAAGTTACCTCGGCCATTGTAATACCCCCTTTAAAATTCGCAAAAAATTTCACAAAAATAAGAAAAGCCGCTTTCTCCTTTTCAGGGAAGCGGCCTTCAGTTATCTGATCAGCACTAATGTTTATTTTTTTGTTTTTTTCAGTCTTGAGTATTCTTTTTCCAAATCTGTTAAAGTCCATTCAAACAGATGCTGTCCTTCTTTTTTGTAAATGCCTGCAGCTATCAAAGAATGGATTAAATAATTTTTCCTTCTGTCAACCATCTCTCTTAATATGCGAGACACTTCGCATCGCTCCTTAGTAATCTATTAGAATACAAATTAATCTAATCTTTTTACTTGGTTTTAAATCAATAATAGTTAATTATAGATTTTCTCCATATATTTCGCTGTGTATTCCACTGTATCCGGATACTTTATGCCAACACCTGTATTTAGGCAAACGACTTTTTCATCCGTACCTATCCAGCCTGATTCACGAAGTTTTTCCGCTGCAGCAATCGTTGCAGCACCCTCTGGACAAATAAACAGACCTTCTGACTTTGCTACAAGATGCTGGGCTTTCGTTAGATCCCCTTCTGACACTGCCACTGCACAGCCATTTGTTTCATAAATCGATTGCAATACAAGAAAGTCGCCTAACGCTTTAGGTACATTAATACCAAACGCTTTTGTTTCGGAATTATCCCAAAAATCAGATTCTTCTTTCCCCTCTATGAATGCTTTAACAATTGGTGCACATCCTTCTGCTTGAACGGCCACCAAACGAGGGAATCTGCCGCTGATCCAGCCAAGCTCCTGCATTTCGACGAGTGCCTTATAAATACCGATTAAACCGACACCGCCTCCTGTTGGATAGAGGATGACATCTGGAAGTTCCCAGCCAAATTGTTCGGCAATTTCATAGCCCATCGTCTTTTTTCCTTCTATCCGGTAAGGCTCCTTCAATGTAGAAGCATCAAAATAGCCGTTGTCTTTGATTAGCTGTGCGGTAATTTTGCCTGCATCACTAATTACTCCGTCAACCAAATATAGTTCTCCACCTGATACACTTACTTCTTTTCTCGTTATTTCTGGGGCATCAAGAGGCATAACTACATGTGCCCGGATACCAGCTTTGGCAGAATAAAGCGACCACGCTGCACCTGCATTGCCATTTGTCGGCATCGCTAGCTCCTTGACCCCAAGTTCCGCTGCTTTTGATACCCCGACCGCAGCCCCTCTTGCCTTAAATGAACCTGTTGGAACAAGACCTTCATCTTTTAAATAAAGGTGCTGAAAGCCTAACTTATCTCCTGCTTTGTTTATCTGAAGGAGCGGTGTCATTCCTTCTCCTAATGTTTTTACATTTTCTTCGCTCAACACTGGAAGTACCTCATGATATCTCCATAAAGAATTTCCCCTTACCTTTAAATCTTCCTTTGATAATACATGTTTTAACTTATCTAATTCATATCGAGCCAGCAGCGGGGAACCACAGCTACATAATTGCTGTATTTCTTCTGCAGAATAGTAGTTGTTGCATTTCGGACATTCCAGATTATGTATGTAGCTATATCTCATGGTCATCCTCCTGTATATGTATGATTTGATATTAAAAGTGATAAAAAAAGAGACCAACAAAATACAGGTCTTAATTAGACTTGTAATTCGCTGAATCTCTAGTGATCTAGTCGATTCTTTAAATATTTTGCAATTTCTGTTAAACCTATGTTAACAGCATCTAAAAGTCGTTGTCAATATATTTTTAGGGTATTCTGATTGATTTACTTGGAATAATTATTTAGTCCCATTTATCCTGCTGGATTTTTTCTTTTTGCATGAGCCTTCCACTTGGATAAACCGAAGTAACATAATGATAAAACAATCCAGTAATAGTCTGGGTTAACAAAAAAATCGGGAAAGAAAAAGGCAAGCTATAGTTATTTTGATATGTAATAATATGCAGAATCGTGAAAAGCCATTGTGCAATAACACCAACTACAGCCCATCCTCCCACATAATAGGCAAAAGTTTTTTTCCGTATTTTCAACACTTCGTAAAAATACATAAATGCGTAGCCAAAAGGTCCATATAACGCATAATAAAAAAAATCAAACATTTCATAGTGGTTCGTGTCATTTTCGCGGTAAAAATCAAGCATTCCTCCGCCTATTGTAAAGTCATACACAAGACCAGTTCCTATTCCCCATAATAAACTCATACATGTTATTTCCTTACTCAGCTTTTTTGGTGTAACCAAAACGAACAAGTAAGCAGCAAAAGTCATAATTAATAAGGAAATTTCATTGATGTCAAATTTTCCAACCCAGATCATTTTGTTAACCCCTCTTTATCTTTTTCTACCATGTATGTTTGATACCATTTATGAATCACTAGCCCTAAAACATGGAGAAGGATATAATAAACAAAATCATAAAATATAGACCAGTGTTTAACAGTCGTAACTTTTAAGAAATGACTGACATTAGTCAATCCTAGGATTACCAATGCCGAAACGATGAAGTGCATCAAATTTTTAAGAAGTGAAAATTGTTTACTTCCAAAATTTAAACAAATTAACACAATCAGCGGAATAATTATGCTCCGTTTTATCAAATAAGCGATAAAATTCCAGGGATTATGGGAATAGGTAATCAAACCATACTCCTCATAAATAAGCCATGTCCAATTAAGATTTACGATTAACACACATAAAAACAAGACGGTATTCTCCACGACACTATACTTCTTTTTTTGTATAAAAAAACAAACGATGGACAGCCATCCTATAAAAAAATAAACTGAAAAAGCCATCTTTACCTCCAGTTGCTTTTTCTTTATTGTCACCTAAAATTCAGGGAATTATGAATGTTTTCCAATATCACAGATATGAAAGTTCGCCCCTTTTGTTTTAGTATGACGCTTGTGCCTTTCCATTTTCTTAAACTTTTCATTTACTAATAAAAAGGAGGTGTTTAAATGAAAGAGCAAGACTTGTTTATTTTTCTCCATATTCCTAAAACAGGCGGGTCAACACTGAATACTATTTTCAAAAGACAATTTACACTTAACGAAATATATGATCATGAGCTGTTTCAAAATACAGTTATTCCATTGGATCAGCTAACAGATGTGCAAAAAAGTGAAATTACCGCATTTGCCGGCCACCATCTTTATGGCGTCCATAAGCATTTTCAAAAGGACTACCACTATTTCACAATGCTTCGCCATCCTGTTGACAGGGTTTTGTCACTGTACTCTTATTTGAGAAACTATCCAGGATATGAAAGATTAAAAGATATGACATTAGAGGAATTTGTGCGGTCAGAACCGGAGGCCCAAAACTGCCAGACAGTGCTTTTATGCGGCTATCCTGTTCAATATGATATCAGCCTTGCCAAAGAAAGATTAGCGTCATTTGATGCCGTTGGGATTACAGAAAGATTCGATGAATCTATTTATTTACTTAAATCTGTGTATAAATGGGCCGACATTCATTACGAGAAAATCAATATCACAAAAACAAAGCTTAGACGGTCAGATGTCTCCAAAGAAACAATCAAGCTGATTGAGGACCATAATAAGCTTGATATGGAGCTGTATCTGTTTGCTAAAGAGCTTTTGCAAAGTCGCCTGAATGCCATGTCAAAAAAAGAAAAAAAAGACATGAAAAAGTTTGTTCAAAAACAGAGAGCGTTAAACAAGCAGAATAAAAAAGCCAAGCCTTAAAAAAGCTTGCTTTTTTATTGCGGCTCTACATGTACATGCACTTGGTAAACGCCATATTCACGCTGCAGCTCTGTTTCCACATCATCGGCTATCCCATGTGCCTTTTTAATATCCAATGTTGAATCAACGAAAATAGAAACGTCTACGACTTCATTATTGCCGTAATTCCTTCCTTTAATTTCCTTAATGCCTTTTACACCATCCATCGTCAGAATAGCATTTTTGTATTTTTGGAGTCTGTCCACATCAAAACCGTCAGACAGCTCATGGGATGCTTGTCTGAATATTTCAATTGCAGTTCTGCAAATAAGAACACCAACAACCAGTGCAGTTACAGAATCAAGCCACGGCATATTCGCCTGAGACCCGAATATGCCGACTGCCGTGCCAATGCTTACCCATGCATCAGATATATTGTCCTTTGCTGCAGACATAACAGCACTGCTGTTAATCTTCTTGGCCAAGCGGCGATTATAGCGGTAAACACCATACATTACTGCTGCAGCGAATAAACCGACAAACCCTGCAATCATGTCAGGTGTTTGACTCTGCTTGTGCAAGAAGGAAGAAACAGAATCAATTAATACTTCAATACCGACAACCATCATAATGAATGAGGCAACCATTGAAGAGATGCCTTCGCTTTTCCAATGACCGTAGCGGTGATCTTTATCAGCGGGCTTTTGTGACAGCCTTAAACCTATTAATACTGCAACCGAAGCAATAATATCTGTTGCATTATTCAATCCGTCTGCACGCAACGCTTGAGAATCCGTCATAAAACCGACAAATAACTTTATAATTGATAGGAAAATATAAGCGACAATGCTGATTATCGCTCCTCGTTCTCCCAATTTTAAGTCCTTATATTTTTGCTCCTCCATGAAATCTCTCCCTACTTATAATAATCATATGATAACAAGGCAATTTCGGGTGGGTCTAGAGCAATCTTCTTGCATACAAATTAAACAATTCACTCTACGTAATTGTTTTTCCACAACGCAAAACTTATCCATACGTCTAAAAGATTTATGGAAGAGAATTACGATACTAACTCCCCTTACTAATAAACTGGGTTTGACTGAAGTCCTATAAGATAATCAAGTATAAAAGAAGCGGAAGCATAATTGCAGCGGTAAGCTTAATAAATGAATAACATAAAGACCTTCGTATACATGGTCTTCAAAATATCTGCTAATAAATATAGAAAACAAGCAAACTGTCTTCCTTTGCCTCTAGGCCAATGCCAGATACAAGAGAGCTTCCAAAGTTAAAGCCTAATATAAATAATTGAGTTAACGAAACTTTTCCCTTCAGCACGGCCGCAGCCCCTCTCTCACCTCATCGTCATAGGATATGAAAAGCAATTATACATATATTTACCAATACAATCTATATATATGTATAGAGTAAAAGACCCTTTCTAATAATCTGAAAGAGTCTTTTACTTTTACAAGGGTAGAACAGCTGCTAATTCACGCAAATCATTTATTACTCTATCTGCCTCGGACAACTCCTCTTGCTTGGCAAAATCAAAATTACAGCCGACCGAAAGCAAGCCATTTGCTTTGGCGGCCTTAATATCTGACAGTCGATCACCGACGACAGCGCCTGAGGATACCCCATATTTTTTGATAATAGTACTTACTAAATCTACTTTATTTAATGTATGTATTTGGGTAATGCTAAACGTTTCTGTTATCCATTTATCTAAGTGATAATACTCCACAATCGCTTTTAAATAAGGAGACAGGCCATTGCTGGCAATAAAAATCGAATAGTTCATGTTTTTTAATTCAGCAAGCATTTCCTGCGCGTGAGGGTATAATGCTCCTTTTCCATTGTTGATATTATCTATTAATCTTTCCAGAAAATATTCATCCATAGCCTCGCGTACCTCTATACTGTGAAGCGGCAGTAATGTTTCCCATACTTGTGGAAGAGGTACACCCATGATTTCCCTATATTTATCGATTGGTGTTGCATCATTCCACAACTGTTGTTCTCTTAAGCGCTGAAAAGCATCCTCAAGAGATAATTCCAAAATAGAGTTTGTTTGAAATAAAGTACCATCCATATCAAAAATTATTGCTTCTAACATTATGTGCTCCTTTTAAATTCGTTTGAGGGCCGCCAAATACAATAAGCCAATGAAGATGCTTTGAATCTTGATAGTCCTTACCGTTTGTAATAACACGGCATTCAGCGATTGTCTCTAGTGACAATCGCTGCGCCTAACAATTCAAGCAGCAGGTCCTGTTCGCTTTCTTTTAGTGTCAAAAGTGATGATATGTGCTTTTTGGTATTGCAGCAATACCGGATAAAATGGCTTGGTATGCTAATATCCCAAAACATTCTCCGTCTCAGGAACCTTCTTCACCTTTGTCATTTTGCTCAGCATATCCTCACAGTAAAAATCGCTCCCCAGCTTTTTCTCGTCGTTTGTTTATGCTATTTATTTGCTAGTCTACGAGATGAATATTTTTGATGGGCCAATAAACAATATTTGTCGCCCCTACTACCTTGCTCGTTTTAATTACTCCGATATATCGGCTGTCCTTGCTGTTTCTTCTGTTATCGCCGAGTACAAACAATGTATCTTTCGGGACACGCTCTATGCCTAGTAAGCTTTTTAATGTAAAGTTTTCCGTTAACAAAGCACCGTTGCCGAATAATTGTCTTAATTGCTGCTTGTTTTTGTCTAAGTATGGCTCCTCATATGCTTCGCCATTTATGTAGAGTGTATCATCCTTATATTCTACTTTGTCACCAGGCAAGCCGATCACCCTCTTTATGTAATCCTCCTTTTTATTCGCGTGGAACACGACAATATCAAATCTCTTAATCTTGCCCACTTTAGTAACGATCATTCTGTCTCCATTATCTAACGAAGACTCCATTGATTCACCGTCCACAATGATTGGAACAAAAATAAATAATCGAATCACAAGCACTGCCACGATAGCAATCAAGGCGGATTTCACCCATTCGAAATTTTCATTGTTCAGCAGATTTTTCAAGATAACACAACCTTTTCTTGTTTCGGAAGCTTTTGAACACGTATTATCGTACCATTTTATGACATTGATTTGTACTAATTAAATATACCCAAGCAGGAAATACTACAATTGATGTTGATATTTTTAGGAGGAAAAAAAATGAGAAACTGGAAAATGTATATGCTGCTGATAGGACCGTGGTTCACATTTATACTATTTGGAGCGAAACCCTTCAGACGCTTTTTGCCTACAGGTATTTTTAGTTCACTCCTGATTACTTTAATAAGCGAGCTTTCCAAAAGTTATACATGGTGGAAAGTAAAAAGACCTATTATTCCCAGTCTCGCTACAGACATCACCTTTGTGTTCGGTCTTTTTTTCACATTAAATTTATGGATCTTTAAACTAACATATAAAAAAATTTGGCTGTATATAATCACCAATATTTTTGCTGATTATCTGTTTGCCTATCCATTAAGTACACTCGCGGAAAAGTTCGGAATTTACAAGTTGGTAAACTTGAAGAAAATTCAACTCTTTGCCCTCAGTCTGTTTGTAGCAGCATGTAATTATATATTTCATCGTTTTATTGTGGAGGAAGAAAGAAAAAGGGTAACGAAATTCCATTAAAGAATCATCACACGAAAGGAATTGGTAACGTAAAATGACCTTTTTAACCATCTCATGGTTAATTTTTATTTGTTTAACTCTCATAATCCCAAAAAGATTACTAAAGCAGAACAATATGCGGTTATCCTTTACTCTATGTTTATAGGTTTTTTAGTAGACGTACTGCTTGATCTTAAGCACCATCTATTCACCAGGAATACAAATTGCGCTTTTTACCAATTATTATTCTCTGGCCGGCATCTGGATTAATATTTGTTAGCTTTTTTCCTTCTACAAAATCAATGTTATATATTGTTTTTGAGCTTTTCTCCATTATATCGGGATATTTTTATCATTGCGGTTGGAACTATTGGTATTCTGCTCTTGCCAATCCGCTGCTGTTAATTTTCCAACTAATGAATATTTATATTTGTTAGGATATTAGTGAAGGGGAATAGTTTCCTTGAATTCGAAATGACTCTTATTAATAACTTACATTTGTGAATCTACACTCATGCAGCAACTCTTTGATTTCTTCGTCGGGAATCACTATTATCCTATTTTAGCTGCGCAAAATTTCGCAAACTTTTCTGGTGTACTACCTTTTTGAAAACCACCCAGGTATTTTACATGTCGATATAGTTTTGTTCTCCTAAAATGGTAGCAATAAAGGATCACCTGGATTAAGGTGTTCAGCAATATTCAACAGAAACATACGTTTATTTTCTTTTCCAGTAATCAGATGAAGTACAAGCGACAAGTTGCACCATCATATGATACTTTTCGGTAAAGGACTCCCATTCTTGCTGCGGAAACATATTCGGTCTGTTATTAGATTAAGCAGCTGTTTTAGAAGAAGCAGCAGCCACAGAAGACCAGTCTTTATTCTTGCTTAATATAACAAGCTCTTAAAGCACTATCATTTAACTAAACTTCAACGCCCACGAGTTATTCAATCACTTTCTTTAAAGCATAGCAAAAAAGAGCCCTCACAACTATGAGAACCCTTGACTTAATGCTATTTTTCTGACTTTTTAATACGTTAGACACACTTATTTATAAGGGTTTCTGAATGCTAAAAGTGCAATATAAAGATTACTCTTAAACAGTCATTTTCCAGTTTGAATATGCCAACCAATTTTCTTTTTCCTTATAGTCAGGCATTATTTTTCCAACAAGACGCCAAAACGAGCGGTCGTGATTCAAATGAACCATATGACACATTTCATGAACGACTACATAATCAATGACTTCACGTGGCGCCATTGCCAGTCTCCAATTGAATGTTAATCGCATATTCGAATCACATGTTCCCCAATTGGTTTTACTATCTGAAATACGTACAGAACGCGGCTTTGTTTTAAAGTTGCTTTGATAAACGGAGATACTTTTCTCTACTAAGTCCTTACACTGCTGATAATAAAACCGTCTTAATGCTTGTTTAGTCTTATCTTCATCAAGCTGCTTCACATATATATGCAGTTTTTCTTCCTCAAACACAACACAGTCTTGCATTATATTGCTATCTTGGATAATTTTGATAGGATAGTTTTCCCCTAAATAAAGGAAACTTTCATCATTATCATAGATCTTTTCTTGGGGACCATTCAACCTATTCTTGATTTCTGTTAATTTTTCCTGAATAAGTTCCCATCTGTCTTCTAATGCCTGAAGTATTTTTTCATCGGGTATTTTTTTCGGTGCTTGGACTTGAATTTCTCCATAGCTATTTATCGATATCCCGATGGAAGTTCGATTTTTGTACTTCACTTCAAATCTTATAGTGGTACCTGAATAAGTATGTATCATTGTATCACCTGCATATTTCTTGTTGCGATTATCCTCTATATCGAATAGCGAGTCCTTTTAAGAAATTTCTCGCGAATTTATCTCCACATTCCTTATAATTTTTATGGCCTTCTTTTCGTAATAAGGCACCTAATTCTCCTTTTGTTACCGTTAATCCTGCGTTCTTAAAAATTTCTAGCATATCATCAGTCGTTAAAGACAGTGCTATCTTGACTCTTTTTAAAAGGAGGTTATTTATATGTTCCCCTTTTTGAGATGGTTGAGCTGTTGGCTTAGTCATTCCTGGTTTAGGCTCTTGTACTCCTCTTTTAAAAATAATGAGACCATTTAAAAATGAATCAAACATACTGGTTGTACATTTTATTTGATCCTCATTTTCTTCCTCATCCTCATCTGCCTTTTTGAGTATCTGTACCACTTCAGGTACGGTTATTTCCACACCGCCAAGGTTAAAAATCTCTACCATTTCTTTATTTTTGATTTCCAGTGCATATCTCAAACGAATAAGCATATCTTTAATTTCCATTATATAACTCCTTGTATTCAATAATAGTAGTACCTCAAATGAAAGCAACAGGTACTTAATTTTAGTATAACTAATGATTCTTCGCAACATTCCTCCCATAAAACACAACGTTTAAATCAAAATTGGCTGGTGTGAGTTAAGGTAATTGTACTCACACCAGCCAATTAATCGTTTATTTTAACTCTACCTTTCGGGAGTCACTTCAGCATTTTCCTCAAAATTATCGAGCATTGCACGCACTTCATCAGATGAAGCAGTGCTCATCAATTGATTTCTTAATTCACCTGCACCTCTAAATCCTTTAACATATATCTTAAAAAAGCGATGCAGAGCTTTGAATGAACGTGTCTCTAATTCTTTTGAATATTTATCATGAAGATCAAGATGCAATCTTAATAGATCAAGCAACTCTTTACTGCTGTGTTCTTTCGGCTCTTTTTCAAAGGCAAATGGATTTTTAAAGATACCACGCCCAATCATAACCCCATCAATATCATATTTTTCAGCAAGCTCTAAGCCTGTTTGGTAATCAGGAATGTCGCCATTAATCGTCAACAATGTATTTGGTGCGATTTGGTCACGAAGCTTCTTAATCTCTGGAATAAGCTCCCAGTGAGCATCTACTTGGCTCATTTCCTTTCGTGTTCGCAAATGAATCGAAAGATTAGCGATATCTTGTTTCAATATATGCGTTAGCCATTCCTTCCACTCTTCTACATCCGTGTAACCAAGCCTTGTCTTCACACTTACAGGCAATCCTCCCGCTTTAGCTGCTTGGATGATTTCTGCAGCGACATCTGGACGGAGGATAAGACCGCTTCCCTTCCCTTTAGATGCCACATTAGGTACTGGACAGCCCATATTGATATCGACGCCACGAAACCCAAGTTCTGCCATACCAATACTCATCTGCCGAAAATTCTCAGGTCTATCTCCCCATATATGTGCAACCATTGGCTGTTCATCTTCTGTAAAAGTCAAACGTCCGCGCACGCTTTGCTTCCCATCTGGGTGACAATAGCTCTCCGTATTGGTAAACTCGGTAAAAAACACATCAGGTCTTGCCGCTTCACTTACTACATGACGAAAAACAACATCCGTCACCTCTTCCATTGGTGCAAGCACAAAAAATGGTCGTGGTAAATCACGCCAGAAATTATTTGTCATATTCCTATTCAAATCCTTTCAATATGGATTAGTTTATCAAACTCTAACACTTATATCATCCGTAAGCACTTAATATTATTGTATTCTAAAATAAAAAACGCCCCTTACAGAGTGTAAGAAACGTTGGTTTCATTGCATTAAAGCAATGTCATAATACCGGTGGCCGGGGTCGAACCGGCACTCCAAAGGAACACGATTTTGAGTCGTGCGCGTCTGCCAATTCCGCCACACCGGCATAATTGGAGCGGGTGATGGGAATCGAACCCACGACATCAGCTTGGAAGGCTGAGGTTTTACCATTAAACTACACCCGCTTAAAAATAATGGCGGTCCGGACGGGACTCGAACCCGCGACCTCCTGCGTGACAGGCAGGCATTCTAACCAACTGAACTACCGGACCAAACTATAAAATTAAAAATGGAGGAGGAAAGGGGATTCGAACCCCTGCGCGGTTTGACCCGCCTGTCGGTTTTCAAGACCGATCCCTTCAGCCGGACTTGGGTATTCCTCCGTATTGGTGGAGCCTAGCGGGATCGAACCGCTGACCTCCTGCGTGCAAGGCAGGCGCTCTCCCAGCTGAGCTAAGGCCCCGAAAAGTAAAATCTATATGGCGCGCCCGAAAGGAGTCGAACCCATAACCTTCTGATCCGTAGTCAGACGCTCTATCCAATTGAGCTACGGGCGCATTGTTACATTACAAGTAATTCTGGAGCGGAAGACGGGGTTCGAACCCGCGACCCCCACCTTGGCAAGGTGATGTTCTACCACTGAACTACTTCCGCAAAAATTAATTGGTGCGGGTGAAGGGAGTCGAACCCCCACGCCTTGCGGCGCTAGATCCTAAGTCTAGTGCGTCTGCCAATTCCGCCACACCCGCAAATTAATTTATCAATGGTGCCGACGAGAGGACTTGAACCCCCAACCTACTGATTACAAGTCAGTTGCTCTACCAATTGAGCTACATCGGCGTATATATGGTGGAGGATGACGGGATCGAACCGCC
>JAPSHL010000261.1 GCA_031179905.1 Bacillus sp. (in: firmicutes)
GGCAGACTATGATCTTTCAGCAATTGATCTTGTAATCAGCACTATTCCAATACCCGACAGGCTAACAGCACCTGTTCAAGTTGTCAGCAACTTTCTTGAAGCAGAGGATATAAAAGGAATAAAAAAGTGGCTGCTCTCACCAAATAAGAACAATAAAGACAGTTATCTTGCTGAAGACCATGTATTTATCGGAAAAAAGTTTGAAACGAAAGAGGCTGTTATCGCATTTTTAAGCAATATCCTTTATGAACAAGGACTTGTATCTAAAGAGTACGGACAGCTTGTGCTGGAACGGGAAGAGATCGCCTCCACAAGCTTTGGCAATTTGGTTGCTATTCCACATCCAACGATTCCGGAAACAAATGATACATTCTGGACTGTCTGCACATTAGCAAGGCCGATCATTTGGAATGAAAATCAAATGGTTCAAGTTGTCTGCTTGTTAAATATAAGTAAAGACGCAAAGGGAGATTTAGAGGAAATGTATGAACAGCTCATTTCCATCATTGAAGATAAAAAGGTAATACAGCAAGTAATTAAGGCAAAGTCCAAAACGGAAGTTATTCGGTTATTTCAATCTGAAACAGTACGAAGCTAATTGTGGATGCAATTAGCTTTTTTCATTTTCATGTAAAGATTTCCGCTCCTAAGCGGAAAATGCAGATATGATAAATAAAGCGCTTTCATTATACAATATAGAAGAAGAGAAAATCCTGGTATAAGGGGGACTAAAAAGTGAAGACAGTTATGCTCGTGTGTGCTGCTGGAATGAGCACGAGCTTGCTTGTGACAAAGATGCGCAGGGCGGCTCAGGCAAAGGGCGTAGACATAACAATCTTTGCGGTATCAGCAACAGAGATAGATGATGTCCTTGAGACAAAAAAGGTTGATGCCTTGCTGCTCGGCCCGCAAGTGAAGTTCAGAAGGGAAGAAATAGAGGCAAGGCTTCAAGGGGAGAATATTCTTCTTGATGAAATCAACATCCAGCATTACGGAATGATGGATGGAGAAAAAGTGCTGACTCAAGCACTGAGACTTGTTGGAAGCTAGTAGTTACAAAATAGGAGAAGAGACGAGGGGAGAACATGCAGAAATTTATTGAAAACCTGGAAAGTAAGATGGGTCCACTTGCAATGAAGCTTGATGGAAACAGGTATATTACGGCAATTAAGGACGGTTTCTTTGGTGTTATGTCCTTATTGATCATCGGTTCGATCTTTTTGCTTCTTGGCAATATCCCGATTGGGGGCTATGCCGAATTTATGAGATCCCTTTTGGGCGAAGACTGGGCATCTTATTTTACAGTTCCTTATGATGTGACAATGAATGTAATGACAGTGTATGTCATTATTGCAATGGCAAGAAGTCTTTCCCGCACATATAAGCTCGATGGCATTGCCTGTATCAGTATTGTTGTCGTTGCGTTTCTTATCCTTACGCCGATGCTTGAGCTTAAAGACGGCGGATTAGGTATTCCTGTTACAAATCTTGGCGCAAGCGGCTTATTCCTTGGGATGATTGTCGCAATAGCAGCTGTTGAAATCGTCCGCTTTATCGATAAAAAAGGCTGGAAAATCAAGATGCCAGATTCTGTTCCTGAAAATGTGGCCAGATCCTTTTCAGCACTTATTCCAGCATTGTTTGTTATCATTGTCTTCAATCTTGTCCGTATCATCTTTTCCTTAACATCATTTGGGACAGTTCAAGCCTTCATTTATCACTATCTTCAAGTCCCGCTTTTATATTTAGGAGATACGCTGCCGGCAACCTTAATTGTTACTGTATTTGAAGGGGTTCTATGGAGTTTCGGTATTCACGGTTCCAATGTTGTCAGCGGTATTATGAAGCCGATCTGGCTAGCGCTTACAGCAGACAATGCTGCAGCATTCGGGGCGGGCGAAGCAATTCCCCATATTATCAACTTCCAGTTTTATGCGAATTTTATGAAGGTCGGCGGTTTTGGAGGCACACTGGGACTTGCTATTATTCTGTTATTGTTCGCTAAGTCTAAGCAGTATAAAACATTAGGAAAACTAGCGATTGGACCTGGAATTTTCGGCATTAACGAACCACTTATCTTTGGAATTCCTATCGTATTAAATCCAATTATGATGATTCCATTTATCTTAAACCCGTTAATCTTGGCAACAGTTGCTTACTTTGCGATGGCATCTGGAATCGTGCCGCTTACAAATGGAACGAATATTCCTTGGACGACACCGCCGATTATTGCCGGCTTTCTCGTCAGCGGCTGGAAAGGTGCTTTACTGAACATCGTACAAATCGGTATTTCGATACTTCTGTATTATCCATTCTTTAAATCTGTCGACAGAATAGCATTACAGAATGAGAAGGAGCAGGAAAAAACAGATATTTCCAGTGATGGAGGAGTAAACTTCAATTAACGAAATGCTAAAAGGCATGAAAAGGACGTGATATAGTAATGGCAGAGGATGCAATGGAGCTGACAGGCTTTACAATCATCAGCAATGTTGGAATGGCAAAAAGCCTCGTCATGGAAGCTCTCTATGCAGCGAAAAAAGGAGAATACGAGCTGGCGGAACTGAAACTGAAAGAATCTCAAAGCTTTTTCCTCATCAGCCACAAAACACATAGCGCATTGATTCAAAGGGAAGCAAACGGCGAAAAGCTGCCGTTTTCCCTCCTCTTCATGCACGCAGAAGATCAGCTCATGAGCGCGGAAACAACCTTTGAGCTCGTCAAGGAAATGATTGATATGTATAAACGAATGGAAAAAATGGAAAAAGGCAGTGTCAATAGCTGACACTGCTTTTTCCATTTTTTAAAACTCCTTGATTAACACAGCAAGAGCAACTAACCCCTGCTCCAATTCTTCTAGTGAAGCATACGAATAGGACAGACGAATATGGCTGTGATAGTTTCCGTAAAGAGAACCCGGATTAATGAGGATGCCTAGCAGGAGGGCTCGCTTAAACAGCTGCTGCAGCGGAATGTCCCTTTTTAGGGAAAGCCATATATAAAATCCGCCTGCCGGCTTTTCCCAAACAGCAATATCTGCAAAATATTTAGAAAGAAGACTTAATACAAAATCTCGTCTAACCCTAAGTTCATGCCGCATTCTTTCAATATGCACTTCGTATTGACCGTTTGTCAGCAGCTTAGCGACAGCAAATTGAGAGAGCGTGCTCGAGCCATAATCAGTTTGCATCTTAATGTCTGCGAGCCTTTCAATGACTGGTTCTGGTGCTGCAATGAAGCCAATGCGAAGACCAGGACCTAAAACCTTTGACATGCTTCCTGCATACAAGACATTGCCATGTTTATCAAGAGCCTTCAATGGGGGCGGCGGCGGTGTATCAAGCCATAAATCTCCATAAACATCGTCTTCAAGAATAGGAATTCTCTCATTAGAACAGGCCTTTAGCAATTCAATCCGTTTCGTTTCCGGCATGCAGTAACCTGTCGGATTATGAAAAGTAGGTGTCGTGTACAGCAATGCGGTGTTATGCTGCCGTTTCGCCCGGCTGACAGCAGAGAAAGACAGCTCATCGTTATTAACTGGAATCATCCGAATTCCTGCAGACTGGAAAACCATAATAGAATTTAAATAAGACGGTGAATCAGCCAGAATGGCAGAATCTTGATCGAGCAGGCCAATCGAAATAAGCTGTAATGCTTGAATGGCTCCAGAGACAATCATAATAGAATTGGGTAAGGCGAATATCCCCTTTTTTTGTAAATAGCCGCTTACTGCCTGCCGTAATAGAAAGCTCCCTTTTCCTTCTGGATAGCTTAATGACAAAGCAGCGGTCTCTGCGAATGCGTCCTGTATCATTGCAGCCGGCAGAAGGCTTGGAGACAGCTCGCCTGTGCCGAGCCTGATTATATTGGAGGAAAATTCTGCTTTGTTTATCTCTTGAATCATTTGAATATTAGGCAGATGTGTTCCTGATTGGACATAGGTTTTCCAGTCTGCACGGGGGTTTGCTGTCAGCGAACTCCATGTGTTTTGGCAGACGACCGTGCCTCTGCCTACTTGAGATTCAATCCAGCCATCGGCTTTCAGCTCCTCTAACGCATACACAACTGTACTCCGGTTTACCTGAAAGTTAACTGCTAATTCTCTTTGTGAAGGCAGCTTGTATCCTACAGGCCAGTTGCCTGAAATAATTTGTTCACGAATAAATTCATAGATTTGCTGATAGAGAGGAAGAGCAATATTTTTGTTAGGTCGCCACTGGTTTTCAGTTGTCATTTCCTGTTCTCCTGTTTTTTCTTCATTATATAAAATGGTTGGGAATACAGCCAACCAATTGGTTGGAGACAAGAAGGAGAAGTTGCCGTAAACTGATGGATATTAAAGCTTTGGAGGAAATAAGGATGTTGGAAGCAGCAATTCACGGATTTTTATTGGCACTAGGACTAATCCTGCCTTTAGGTGTCCAGAATCTATTTATTTTTAATCAAGGAGCAGGGCATCAAAAGTTCCGCAGCAGCCTGCCCGCAATTTTGACAGCCGGCATTTGCGACACATTGCTGATCCTGCTTGCTGTCTTAGGAGTTTCTTTGTTTTTATTTGATGTTGTTTGGCTAAAGGACTTACTCCTTATCGCAGGTACCTGCTTTCTAGTTTATATGGGCTATGTAACATGGAAAAGCAAGCCAAAGACAGACAGCGGGCACACACTTACACCTGGTAAGCAAGTTGGCTTTGCGATGTCGGTCTCTCTGCTGAATCCTCATGCGATTATGGATACAGTCGGAGTAATCGGCACAAGCTCTCTCCTATACAGCGGCACAGAAAAGCAACTGTTTGCGCTGGCCTGCATCGCTGTATCTTGGGCTTGGTTTTTCTGTTTAGCTATCACAGGAAGAATGCTGGGTAAAGCAGATAAAACGGGAAAGCTGCTAGTTATGCTCAACAAAGCTTCTGCTCTTGTAATGTGGACGATGGCAATCGTGATGGCAAAGCAGCTTCTG
>JAPSHL010000262.1 GCA_031179905.1 Bacillus sp. (in: firmicutes)
GTGCCAAAAAAAGTGTGAAAGATAAGGACAAAGTTGTATCTTTTTGAATATATTATAAAGGAGAGCATACTATAAAACATCTTTCCACAGTGGCAAGGCATTTTGATTAATTGGCTCTGTCATGCATAGATAAAATTTGCTCCTTTTATGAGCTGTTAAAAGATCCTTGTATACGAGACAGAGACGATCCATTTATAAAAAGTCAGCAGCAAGAATTTTTTTGTGAGTGTGCTTCGAGAAAAGTACATACTATAATTTAAAAGCAAACTAAATGTATGTAGGCGAATAGGAAATGCTAGTCTTTAATGAGAAATTTGACCGTTAAAAATGATAATTTAACTTTGTAGTTTTTTAGGAGGATTCATTAAATGGTAGCCAAAAAGTCTAATGAAAAGAAGATTGTTGAAGAACAGCACGATGTTTTGAAATCAACCCAAACGATCATTCATAAGGCATTGAATAAGCTAGGATATTCTGATGAGGTGTATGAACTACTGAAGGAACCGATCCGTATGATGACAGTGAAGATACCTGTAAGGATGGACGATGGCAGTGTGAAAATATTCACTGGCTACCGGGCCCAGCATAATGATGCAGTCGGGCCAACAAAGGGAGGAATTAGATTCCACCCCCAAGTTACAGAAACAGAGGTAAAGGCACTTTCTATCTGGATGAGCCTAAAATGCGGAATTGTCGATCTTCCATACGGCGGCGGTAAAGGAGGAATTGTCTGTGATCCAAGAGACATGTCATTCAGAGAACTGGAAAGACTGAGCAGAGGCTACGTAAGGGCAATCAGCCAAATTGTCGGCCCGACGAAGGATATTCCAGCTCCTGACGTTTTCACTAATTCACAAATAATGGCGTGGATGATGGACGAGTACAGCCGCATCGATGAATTTAACTCTCCTGGCTTCATTACAGGCAAACCTCTCGTATTAGGAGGTTCACATGGAAGGGAAACGGCTACTGCTAAAGGTGTGACCATCTGCATTCGTGAAGCTGCTAAAAGAAAAGGGATTGATATTAAAGGAGCTAGAGTTGTTGTGCAAGGGTTCGGAAATGCGGGCAGCTTCTTAGCGAAATTCATGCATGATGCTGGTGCGAAAGTAATTGGTATTTCTGATGCATACGGTGCTTTGCATGATCCGAATGGTTTAGATATTGACTATCTTCTTGACAGAAGAGACAGCTTTGGAACGGTAACGAATTTATTCAACAATACGATAACGAACCAAGAGCTCTTAGAACTGGATTGTGATATATTGGTTCCAGCGGCAATTGAAAACCAAATCACCGAAAAAAATGCGCATAACATTAAAGCGAGCATTGTGGTGGAAGCAGCGAACGGTCCTACAACAATAGAAGCAACGACCATTCTGACAGAAAAAGGCGTTCTCTTAGTGCCGGATGTATTAGCATCTGCCGGCGGGGTAACTGTGTCCTATTTTGAATGGGTACAAAACAATCAAGGTTTTTATTGGACAGAAGAGGAAGTCGAACAAAGATTGGAAAAAGTAATGAGCAAATCATTCGAGAACATCTATGAAACAGCACAAATTCGCAGGGTGGATATGAGGTTGGCTGCCTATATGGTTGGTGTTCGGAAAATGGCGGAAGCGTCAAGATTCCGCGGCTGGATTTAAGTTGGATAACAAACTATTGTATAATAACCAAAAATCTCCTATGCTATAAATAGGAGATTTTTTTATTAGTGAATTACATATTATAGATTTGCATTTATGCGCATTAGTTGTAATGAAGTTAGGAGAGATTAACATGAAAGAAGAACGAGCCATTATTATCGGTGCTGGACCATGTGGATTAGCTGCTGCTATCGCCTTACAAAAAATCGACATTAACCCACTTATTATTGAAAAAGGAAATGTGGTAAATGCGATCCATGGATATCCCACTCACCAGACGTTTTTTAGCACGAGTGAGAAGTTGGAAATCGGAGGAGTGGCATTCCTTACGGAACAATATAAACCAAATCGAAATCAGGCGCTTGTATACTATAGAGAAGTAGCAAAACGGAAAAAATTGAGAATAAATGCCTATGAAGAAGTAAAGAGTGTTACAAAGGAAAACGACATCTTTGTAGTGCAAAGCTCAAAGGAAGTATATCGTACTAATTATGTTATTGTTGCAACAGGCTATTATGATCATCCAAACTTTATGAATGTACCTGGAGAGGATTTACCAAAGGTCAGTCATTACTTTAAGGAAGCACATCCTTACTTTAACCATGATGTAACAGTGATCGGCGGAAAAAATTCAAGTGTTGATGCTGCTATTGAATTAGTAAAAGCAGGAGCCCGAGTGACAGTATTGTACAGGGGAACAGAATATTCAAGCAGTATTAAACCATGGATCCTTCCTGAATTCGAATCTCTTGTCAGAACTGGTGTTATTAACATGGAATTTGCTTCTGAAGTGGTAGAAATTACAGAAAAAACGCTTATTTATAAAAAGCAGGGAGAAAAGCTGGAAATTGCCAATGATTTTGTGTTTGCGATGACGGGGTATCACCCGGATCATGGTTTCATTAAGAAGATGGGCGTAGAAATTGAAGAAGGTACAGGAAGACCTATTTTTAATCCGGAAACGATGGAAACAAATGTGGAAGGAATTTTCATCGCTGGAGTAATTGCAGCAGGGAATAATGCGAATGAAATATTTATTGAAAATGGGAGGTTCCACGGGGACCAGATAGCTGCTGCGATTGCGGCCAGATAATAACCGCAAAACTAAGCTAACAAAAAGGGAGAGGAACAGAGCGAATGTTAGCCATACTATCCGCTGGTATTGCACCAGGGCTGGCGCTTTTAAGTTACTTTTATTTAAGAGATCAATATGAATCGGAACCGATAGCATTAGTGTTCAGAGCATTTATTACGGGAGCACTGTTGGTTTTTCCAATCATGTTTATCCAATATGTCCTTCGGGTCGAAGAAGCAATTCCGTCTCATTTATTAAATTCCTTTATAACGACAAGTCTTTTGGAAGAGTTTTTTAAATGGTTTATTTTGTTCTTTACAGCTTATCAGCATATAGAGTTTGATGAACCTTATGATGGAATTATTTACGGTGTGTCCATTTCACTTGGGTTTGCAACGGTTGAAAACATTCTTTATCTTGTCGCAAATGGTGTGGAATATGCATTAGGCAGAGCCTTGCTTCCTGTATCGAGTCATGCCCTTTTTGGTGTTATTATGGGATACTATCTTGGCAAAGGAAAATTTACAATGCCAAAGAGTAAATGGATTTTCTTTTCCTTAGTTGTACCGTTCATGCTTCATGGTATTTATGATTATATTTTAACTATGCAAAAGAACTGGCTGCTATTCATTACTCCGTTTATGCTGTTTTTATGGTGGCTCGGCTTAAGAAAAGTCAAAATCGCAAGAGAGCTGAGTAGGGAGCATGTTAACAAATATATGAATGCAAACTTGTAGTGGATTTAAAGAAAGACTGCTTATAAAATTCATATGGAAGTATGGCATTAATGCTTCTGAAAAAGCGAATACCCCCCTTAAAAGAAAATGATATCATTCATTTTCTTTTTTTTTGCATAAAAACTAAGTGTCTACAAAAAATAGAGTCAATGACAAATAGTATACACATCTGGGGGTAACACGCATGAATAAAAAGTTTTTAACGAAAATTTCTGCCGTACTTTCCGCCTGTATCATTCTAGCGACATTAGTGAATGTGGAGCATAAAGCGGAAGCATTCACGAATCAAGTGGTTCAGCAGGGGGCTGTTGGAGATGACGTAATTGAATTACAAGCAAGGCTCCAATATATTGGATTTTACAACGGTAAAATCGATGGAGTCTTTGGCTGGAAAACATATTGGGCATTAAGAAATTTCCAATATGAATTTGGACTTCCAATTGATGGACTGGCCGGCTGGCAAACTAAACTTAAGTTAGCTAAAGCATCTAAGTATAATGAACAGTTTGTCAAGGAACAAATCGACAAAGGGAAAAAATTCTCGCACTATGGTGGAACAGACTTAAATAAGCAAAAAACACCTTCTGTAAATAAAAATACCAATAACAATGCTACTGGCAATGCAAATAATAAAGCAGGGTCAGCCAATAAGTCTAACACAGGGGCAAATACGAATAAGGCAACAAATAATAACCAGCAAAAAGCTGCAAATCAACAAAAACCAGCAAATAATAAAGCAAACAATAAGGCAACTAATAATAATACAAAAGCAAATCCACCAAAATCTAATGCTGGTGAATCTGTGCAGAAAAAAACACCGACAGCTGCGAATGTTCCTAACGGTTTCTCGCAAAATGACATTCAGCTTATGGCGAATGCGGTTTATGGGGAATCAAGGGGTGAGCCTTATATCGGACAAGTAGCTGTTGCTTCTGTCATTCTTAACCGTGTGACCAGCCCTTCTTTTCCTAATACAATATCAGGGGTTATCTTTGAACCAAGAGCCTTTACTGCTGTTGCAGATGGACAAATTTGGCTGACACCTAATGAGACGGCAAAACAAGCAGTTCTTGACGCTATAAATGGATGGGATCCTACAGGAAATGCTATCTATTATTTTAATCCAGATACCGCTACAAGCGGCTGGATTTGGTCAAGACCGCAAATTAAGCAAATAGGCAAGCACATATTCTGTAAATAAAAGGGGTGAATGTTAAATGTTTAGAGGGATATTGATAGGTATTTTGACAATTGGAGTTGCAGGTGCAGCATATTGGGGCTATCAAGAACATAAAGAAAAAAATGCAGTGTTGATGAATGCAGAAAACAGCTATCAGCGTGCATTCCATGACTTATCCTATCAAATAGATTTGCTGCATGACCAGATTGGCACTACACTTGCAATGAATTCACAAGAATCACTGTCTCCGTCACTAGCGGAAGTATGGAGAATTACATCGCTGTGGGCTTGCGA
>JAPSHL010000263.1 GCA_031179905.1 Bacillus sp. (in: firmicutes)
CGAAATGAACACCTTGTTGCTGTCATTGGATACATTGCTATCTGATGGATTGCAAAAACAATCGACATTTATAAAGAAAACAATTAACTCATCTAATTCAGATGCGTTGTCGGTTAAGAACGTAACATCTACGACCGATTTTTCGGGATCAATTGAAATAAGCAAGTTGGCGACTGCTGCACAAATGAAAAGTAGCACAGTTGATGCAAATGGAGTAGAAACAGCAAGTTCAACAAAGCTATCTGAATATAGCTCAACAAAAACACTTGGCTCTTATGGTATTACAGGTACCAAAATTACAATATCTGCAATTGATGCAAATGGAGTTATGTCTAGTAAAGATATAACTATTGATCCAACAAAAGATACAATGGATGCTCTAGTTACAAAAATAAACCAACAATCAGGTGTCACAGCCTTTTATGATCCTACATCTAATCAATTTTCTTTAACAGCTAAAAACACAGGGGGAATTGCTGGGGGTCCGGAAATCTCTCTAAGTTCAGTTGATAGTAATCTTTTCGGTATGTTGAATCTTCCTTCTGACAATCAGACAGCTACTGGAACAGCAGGAACAAACGCTAAATTCACATACAATGGTATCACAACAGAAAGATCATCCAACACCTTCCGCATCAATGGAGTAGAACTAACACTTAAACAAGTAACAGAAGCCGGCAAGCCGGTAACATTTTCATCTACTGCCGATGTTGATTCAATCTACGACTCTGTTAAAGGCTTCGTTGACAAATACAATGAAATAATCGAAAAAATCAGCGATAAAATCGGTGAAACAAAATACAGAGATTATGCTCCATTGACTTCTGCACAAAAAGAAGAAATGTCAGAGGATGAAATTAAGAAGTGGGATGAGAAGGCGAAAAGCGGTACGCTAAAGAATGATCAAATCCTCTCTAATGTCTTAAATAGAATGCGTTCAAGTCTTGGCTCTGTCGTGAACACAGGCGGCGCTTTTTCAAGACTTTCTGATATAGGTATCACAACTACAAACAATTATTTAGAAGGCGGTAAGCTTGTAATTGATGAAGACAAGCTAAAGAAAGCAATCACTTCTGACCCTAATAGTGTTTATAAGTTATTCCAAAACAGCACTGCTACTGGTTCATCGAATCAAGGTTTTGCACAGAAGATCAGAGCAAACTTGAAGACAGCTATGGACGATATTAAGACTAAGGCAGGTTCTTCTTCAAGTGTTAACAACACATTTACATTAGGAAAACTGCTAAATCAATATAGTTCAAGAATATCGGATTTTGAAGATAGATTAAAAACAATTGAAAATAGATACTGGACAAGATTTACGGCAATGGAGACAGCTATCAATAAAGCGAACAGTCAGTCTGGTTATTTGACAAGCATGTTCAGCCAATAAAAAGGAGTAAGATAAATGGCAACTACTAATCCGTATCAATCGTATAAACAGAATTCAGTAAATACAGCTTCACCAGGCGAGTTAACACTTATGCTTTATAATGGCTGCCTGAAATTCATCGGTTTAGCCAAAAATGCCATTCAAAATAATGATATTGCGACGAGAAACGTAAATATTCAAAAGGCGCAAAACATCATCCAGGAATTGATGGTAACATTAAATATGGAAATTCCAATTTCTAAAAACTTTATGTCTTTGTATGATTTCATGAATCGTCAGCTTATTAAAGCTAATATTGTGAGTGATATCAAAATTTTAGAGGATGTAGAGTTTCTGTTGATTGAATTCAGAGATACATGGAAAGAGGCTATCCAAATTAACCGCCAAAAACAATATGCTTCAGGCGGGCAAGTTTAATGGAAGCAATCAAGCAATGCTATGCAGTTACTGCAGAGCTGATTGAACACTTAAAGGGTGAATCGGAAAAGGATACTGATAAAATCAGCAACCTTCTTGATAAAAGGCAGTTGACGCTTACGCTGTTGAAAGCGCCTGAAACAGAAGTGGAAAAGAAGCTAGGTCAGGCTATTCTTCAGCAGGATAAGGAGCTGTTAGAGCTGCTTCAAGCAGAAAAAAGAAGTATCCAACAAGATATTAAAGAGCTAAAGCATAAAAAAGCTTCCAATCAGAAGTATGTCAATCCGTATCAGTCCCTGCAAACAGATGGCATCTATTATGATAAAAGAAAATAACCAAACCAAAAACCATTCGCCTAAAAGACGAATGGTTTTTTATATTACTTAAATCACTCTTGAAAGCTCATGAAGCTTCTTATCATTAACAACATTTTCACCGATCAAGGCGATTGGATCATAGGGCTTGCTCGATTTGATGACAGAATAGGCATCAATTTCCACATTGGATGAAACAACGGCTCTTTCGACAACTGCATTTTCACCGACTACTGCTCCTGGAAGAAGTACAGAGTCTTTAATAACAGCGCCTTTTCCGATTTTTACATCTTGGAAGATGACTGAGTTTTCTACTGTTCCGTAAATTTCACATGCTTCACTGATCAAGGAATGCTTCACAGCTGAAGAGTCATCAAGATATACGGGCGGATGGGATTGTTCTACTGTATAGACATTCCATTCCTTATCTTTTAAGAAGATATTGGATTCTTTTTCAAGCAAATCCATATTGGCTTCCCAGAAGCTGTCAATTGTACCGACATCTTTCCAATAGCCTTTGAATTTGTATGCGTGGAGTTTAAGGTTGTCATGCAGCATTGCGGGGATAATGTCTTTTCCAAAATCCTTGCAGCTGTCCTGATTGTTCTCTTCTTTTTCCAAGTACGCTTTGAGGGTTTTCCATTTGAAGATGTAAACACCCATTGAAGCAAGATTTGACTTTGGATCTTCTGGCTTTTCTTCAAATTCACTGATGCGATTGTTGGATGGTTCTGTGTTCATGATACCGAAGCGGCTTGCTTCTTCCCAAGGCACTTCTGTCACAGAAATTGTTGCATCAGCATCTGTCTCGATATGCTGTTTCAGCATAAGATCGTAGTCCATTTTATAAATATGATCGCCGGAAATAATCAAGACATTCTCAGGGTCATACTGTTCAATAAAGGGGGTATTCTGATAAATGGCATGTGCAGTTCCTTCATACCAACGCTCTTCCGTATCGCATTGATACGGAGGCAGGATGGAAAGACCGCCGTCTCTTCTGTTAAGATCCCATTCTTTTCCGTCACCGATATAATTTTGTAATACATGAGGCTGATATTGTGTCAGCACGCCAACTGTATCAATGCCAGAATTGCGGCAATTGCTTAAAGTGAAGTCGATGATTCGGTATTTTCCACCGAACGGTACAGCTGGTTTCGCTAGATGATCTGTCAGTTTTTTTAATCTCGTTCCTCTTCCTCCGGCTAAAAGCATGGCGATACATTGTTTTTTCATGATAACCCTCCTGTATTAGTTTTCAGATTGATGTTTAGATGAGAATTATAAGCGGTCATCTTCCCATAATTTATAGTAGTACTCATGTTCTTCTTCAGCTTCTATGCTGTTATGCTGCTGTTCCTCTGGCAATTCTGTTAATACTTTTAAGTTGTTCATTGTTGCTTTCCTCCTTGGCCATTCATATAGACGTAATTCTATTAGATTTTAATTAGTTTAACAATTAAAATAATTAGATGTTTTCTGTCATCTAACGACAAGATTCGAATATTTATTTATATTTAGAAGAGGTACAGTTCCTTTTTTTGGGAAGATATTGGCTTGTTTCATGTAGTTTTTAATTACCCAAGCTGCTTTTTTTTAAAACCAAGTTATATCAAAAAAATTGTAAAAGATTGTTCTAAAATAGAATTTAGTCCAAAAGCAGGAGATAAATGCTATTAAAGTTTTTGTTGCTTAGATTTAATAGGACAAGTCAGAGAGACTTATGACTGCTGGAAAATACAATAGCAGAATGAAGTAAAAGGGTAGGTGTAATTTTTTAGGAAGATACAAGTTGCTATACTAAAAAAGATTCTCTTGAAAAATTTGTCTAACGAAGCAGATGAAAAATTTGCCGTAAACTTTTTATGATTTTAGCCAGTTTTTTCTTTGTTCACAAATTTGTCGAATTTTCTAAAAGTTTTTGCAGGAATATGAAGGGGTAAACGAGAAATATACTGTATAGTCAAAAAGTTCATTACTCGCATAAATTTTAAGTTGCGGTGGGAACAATTAGACTTGCACTGGAATACAAAAGGAGGAGTAACTTATGAATTTCAACATTAGAGGAGAAAACATTGAGGTAACTCCAGCAATAAGAGAATATGTAGAAAAGAAAATCTCCAAATTGGAAAGATATTTTTCCGAAACGCCAGATGCAAATGTTAATGTCAATTTAAAAACCTACAATGATAAAACTGCAAAGGTGGAAGTGACGATACCGATGTCCCAGCTTGTGCTAAGAGCAGAAGAGGATCATTTGGACATGTATGCAGCCATTGATTTGATCGTTGATAAACTGGAACGGCAAATCAGAAAACATAAAACAAAAGTGAACCGGAAACAGCGTGAAAAAGGCAATTTAAATACCTTCTTCGGTGCGGACGAGCCTAGTGCCACTGCAGTTCAGGAAGAAGAAGACGAAATGGAAATTGTCCGTCAAAAGCGGTTTAACTTAAAGCCGATGGACAGCGAGGAAGCCATTTTACAAATGGATCTTCTTGGTCACAGCTTCTTTGTTTACACAGATGCTGAAACAAATTCAACGAATATCGTTTATAAAAGAAAAGACGGTAAGTATGGTCTTATCGAGGCAAAATAAGCATATAGCGGTAATCAGAACCTGCAGGAATAACTGCAGGTTTTAGCTTGTCGATAGAAAGAAGCTTATAAAATATAAAATTACTACCTTTCAAATAGGAGATTGATTGGAACGGATAGGTGAGACTCCGAAGACACTCACACGATAGTGACTAAATGAAGTGAAAATCACCCCCCCTGATTTAC
>JAPSHL010000264.1 GCA_031179905.1 Bacillus sp. (in: firmicutes)
GAATTTATCATTAAAGGAAATTGCTGAAGAAACAGGATTTATGAATGTTCAGTATTTTACGAGAGTTTTCACTTCCATGATGCAAACCTCACCAGGCCGTTTTAGATCAATGTTTATCAATATCCATACAACAACCTACTCGGATACTTGACTTCCACTAAGCTGGAGGTCTTTTTTATTCCACAAAAAGATGTCTTGATAGTATAAAAACATGTCTCCAAAATTTAAATACTAATTTTGTAATCTTTACTATAATTACATACGTAGACACAGTGTTAATACCTTAGGGTGAGTGTATATGAAAACGCATTCAGTTTATTGGATTATTTAAAGGAGGAAGCAATCTATGAAATTATCTTATGTTACAGACAGTCTGGCACATCTTTCCTTTGAAGAAATGCTTGATCAAGTAGCGGAGTTGGGGATTGAAACAATTGAAATGACGACAGGGGGCTGGTCTCCTGCGCCACATTTAAATCTGTATGAACTATTGGAAAGTGATGAAAAAAGAAATCAGTTCCTGAAAAACCTGGAGAAACGCAATATAAAATTATGTGCCTTGAATTGTTCTGGCAACCCTTTAGATCCAGGAGAATTAGGGAGAGAGCATAGAGAAATTACCAATAAAACGATGGAATTGGCAGAGTTATTAGGAGTAAAAAAAGTCATCATGATGAGTGGACTTCCTGCAGGAAGCCCTGAAGACAAAGTTCCAAACTGGATTACATACACAGTCAGCTGGCCCCCGGTTTTAAAAGAAATATTAGACTACCAGTGGAATGAAGTTGCGATTCCATATTGGAAAGAGTTAGTGAAAAAAGCAGAATCATGTGGTGTTGAAAAAATCGCTTTAGAGAACTTCAGTTCACAATTAGTATATAATCCAGAGACATTATTTAGGCTTCGAAATGCAGTCGGACCAATGGTCGGTTTGAATCTTGATCCAAGCCATCTCATTTGGATGGGAGCAGATCCAATCCTTGCTGCGAGAGAATTAGGAGAAGCCATTCACCATGTTCATGGCAAAGATGTGAGAATTGAAAGGCATTTAGCCGCTGTTAATGGCATTCTGGAAACAAAAGAAATTACCGATGTAGCAGGTAGAGCATGGAATTATGTAGCTGTAGGCTGCGGGCAAGATTTGCAGTGGTGGAAAGAGTTTTTCTCTGTTGTTAAAATGATTGGTTATAACGAAGAAGTATCTTTGGAAATGGAAGATTTAACAATGTCAGTCGATGCTGGGATAAAAACTTCTATTAATGCTTTGGAGCAAACACTTAGTTTCTAGTATCAGGAATTCTATGATAATTCATGGGAGAAAGAGGACTTTTATTAGATGTTTATATCTGAATATTCAAATTATTAGGAGTGGTTGCGATGTTAAACGGAGAGAAAAAGATAGAAAGACCGATACGCTGGGCAATGGTAGGGGGCGGCCGACTTGGACAGGTAGGCTATAAACACAGAACAGGTGCGTTAAGAGATAATACGGCATTTGAATTAGTTGCTGGTGCGTTTGATATTGAGCCGGGAAGAGGGAAGGAGTTTGGCATAAATTTAGGGGTGGCAGGAAATCGCTGCTATCCTGATTTTAAGACGATGTTTGAAGAGGAAGCATTGAGAGAGGATGGCATTGAGGCTGTTTCTATTGCCACTCCAAATGGTACACATTATGAAATATGCTACGCAGCACTCGAAGCAGGCTTGCATGTTATTTGCGAAAAGCCATTATTTTTTACCTCTGCAGAAGGTGAGCGGATAAAGGCATTAGCCGAGAAAAAAAGAAAAATTGTCGGGGTGACATACGGTTTTTCAGGAAATCAAATGTTGTTGCAGATGCGAGCAATGATTGAACAAGGAAAAATTGGAGATATTCGTGTTGTTGATTTGCAATATACACATGGGTTTAATTCAAATGACAAATCAGATAAAACGAGTGCTGCCCAAAAATGGCGAATTGATCCTAAGGTAGCTGGTCCAAGCTTTGTTTTGGGAGATTTGTCTACACATACGTACTATATGTCCGAGCTTATTATGCCTAAGATGAAAATTAAAAGATTGTTATGTGATCGTCAAAGCTTTATCGAGAGTCGTGCTCCACTTGAAGATAATGCTTTCGTACTCATGCAGTACGAAAACGGGGCAGTAGGTAGGTTGTGGACTTCCTCGATTAATGCAGGCTGTATGGATGGTCATCGAATTCGCATAGTAGGCACGAAAGCAAGTGTAGAATGGTGGGACAGCAAACCAAATGAACTGAGATATGAAGTTCAAGGAGAGCCTATCCAGACCCTTATCCGCGCTATGCCTTACTTAGATGAAACTTGCAATGCTGATGAGCGTTTAGGTGCACTTCATCAAGAAGGCTTGTCAGAATCATGGGCAAATATCTATTTAAAGTTTGCAATTGCAATTGATGCGAAGGACCGCAATGATGAAGAAACATTAAAAAATTTAGTTTATCCGGATATTGATGCCGGCATTTCAGGCATTCGCTGGATTGAAAACTGCGTTCGTTCTGCTGATAATGGTGCTGTTTGGGTTGAATTTGAAAATCGACAAGAGCTTTCCTCCACACATTAATTGGGTTGTTTTCTACAGGGAGCAGTTATCTTGACTGTTTCCCTACTTCTAACACTCATTTGATTCAGATTAAATGTACGCGCTTTATATAGTTTGGAGATAGACCTTATAAAAGTAATCCTAATATTGTATAGAGGAGAAATGAAGGATGGGTAATATAAAGATTTTTGAACAAACCGTTCAAACGGAGCATCCCCAGCAAAAAGACCCGAAAAAATTTCTGAAGCTCATAACAATTGTGTCCACATTTGGAGGACTTTTATTTGGGTACGATACAGGAGTGATAAACGGTGCCCTCCCCTTTATGGCAGAAAAGGATCAACTGAATCTTTCTCCTTTCACAGAAGGGCTTGTAGCAAGTTCATTAGTATTAGGAGCTGCCTTTGGTTCTATTTTCGGCGGCCGCCTGGCAGATACGAAAGGACGCAGAAGGGTCATATTATATCTTGCCATATTGTTCTTCTTTTCAGCAGCAGGTTGTGTGATTGCACCAAACACCTCTGTAATGATTGGCTTCCGCTTTCTGCTGGGGCTTGCAGTCGGCGGATCTTCTGTGGTGATTCCCTCTTACTTGGCTGAGATGGCTCCCTCCGACAAGCGCGGGAAACTCGTTACACAAAATGAATTAATGATAGTTACTGGACAGTTTTTAGCATATATATTCAATGCATTACTTGGAAATATTTTTGGAGATACAGCTCATGTATGGCGGTATATGCTGGTTATCGCAACATTACCGGCAGTTGCATTGTGGATTGGTGTCCTCATCTTGCCAGAAAGCCCAAGATGGCTTGCTTCAAAGGGCAGATGGAAAGAAGCGCTGAAGACACTTAACAGCATCCGAAAAGAAAGTATTGCTCAGCAGGAAATGAAGGAGATAAAAGCAAATCTTGCCGCAGAACAGAAACAACAAAAGATGAGCTTTCGTGAGCTAGGCATACCATGGATTCGCAGGATTGTATTGCTTGGAATTGTACTTGGTTCTGTTTCCCAGCTAGTCGGCATCAACTCTATCATGTATTATGGAACCCAAATTCTTGAAAACGCAGGGTTTGGAACAAAAACAGCTCTTATCGCAAATGTTGCAAATGGCCTAATTGCAGTAATTGCCGTTATTGTTGGCATGTCACTGTTAAACAAAGTCAATAGAAGACCGATGCTTTTAACAGGCTTAGTTGGTGTGACCGTTGCACTCATTTCAATTGGAACATCTGCCCATTTTCTGGAGGGTTCAGAAATGCTTCCATACATTGTTTTATCTATGACAGTCTTATATCTAGCGTTCTTCCAGGGAGCTATTGCACCATTGGTGTGGCTGATTCTTGCTGAAATCTTCCCAATGCGCCTGCGTGGAGTAGGTATGGGGCTGGCAGTGCTTTTCTTATGGCTTTGTAATTTCCTTGTTGGACTGTTCTTCCCTATGCTGCTTGCAGGCATCGGACTTTCCGCAACCTTCTTCTTATTTGCCTTGTTTGCCATAAGTGGGCTGATATTTGTAGTTAAAAAGCTGCCAGAGACACGGGGGCTTACGTTAGAGGAAATTGAAGAAAATTTTAAAAAGCAAAGTGTCATCTAAACTCTTGTATTCACAAAGAATCCCTGCATAACAGCAGGGATTCTTCGTAAAACATATGGAAAGTCATTCTATTTATCGGGTCTTTGCTGTTTGATCCATGCATCAACATGATCCAGATTAAATAGCATCGTATCCCCTAACAGGCGTTTATGGGGGATATTCCTAGACTTGATTAATCTTTTCACTTCTTCTTCGGAAAGGGGATAGCCCACCGACTGAAGATAAGTGAGCAGCTTGTTTATGCTAACTACCTTTCTCAAAAAATCACCTCCCACAAATACCTCCTTATTAAACAAATAAAGAGATTTTAGTATGAGGTATTTTTTAAGATTGGTTGCTAATTATATACCCTAAAAGAAATTTCAAAAACTTTTTTGCTTAATATTTACGGGGGTTCAGACAACTGTCTGATATTAAAGGTACTTGATATACATGGATAATCTCTGAATCTCCTAGATGATATTTATTAGAGAAATAAACATATGTTTTGTCAGTTTACTTTAGCTTTTTTTAAAAATCTTGTTGACATTATTTAAGATTAGCAATATAGTAAAACACATCTTAACTAACAAAAACCGAATATACCATTTCTTATCCAGAGAAACCGAGGGATCAGGCCCTATGACGTTTCGGCAACGGGTTTCATAAACACCGTGCCAACTCCTGCAAATGTGTGGCTACACATTTGGAAGATGAGAATGAGGATTTTAAATTAAAGCCCTCTTTTTTCTTCTGG
>JAPSHL010000265.1 GCA_031179905.1 Bacillus sp. (in: firmicutes)
TGGTTGATATCGAGATAGTGGAAATCATTAAAGAAGAGCACAGACCGGATAAGCAAGTCTTTGGTATTACAGATAAAGGCCGGGATGAATTGCCGAAGAAAATTTACAAGCTGTTTGAAAATGCCGATGCCATCACAGATATGCTCGTAGGTTTATCTAATTTGAAATACGTAGATCGGGATAAAATCATCACTATTCTAGAGAAAAAGCTCGAAAGCTTCACTGCTCGCTGGGAAGAAATAAAGACATTTGATAAAGTCGAATTCTACCCAGATAAAGAGAAATTGATGAATTTTATCAGCGGATATTATTCAACAAGAACAGAACACACCATTCATTGGATGGAAGAACTCATAAACAGGTTAAAGAATGAGGAAATATAGGAGAACAAGCCGGAAATGATTCTGGCTTGTTTTTTTGTATTTTATCCCGGTAATATGAATGTTGAATTGATGTATGGGGTTTAAGAAATATGGAGATTGCTGTAAGAATAAAGCGAGGGATAGAAATAATTCCATATGCTGCACGAAGATCTTCACTGATAAGCGCAGCTAATGGTTTTCCATTTTTTTCTTAGTTTAGCAGGTGTAAAATATATAATTATGACTAAAAAGCGGACACCAGTAAAGAGATTAAGCAGTTTTATCTTTATAAGCTGAAGTGCTTTAATAAAAAGTTTGAAAAGCAGCTTACAAAACGATATGGTGTTAACAGGTTAACCTGACAGACTTAGGAGGAGTTAGTTAATGGCCATAAATGTAATTAAAGAATTTTGTGCAGAAAACCTGACCAATATTTCTGCTGCCATAAAAGCGGGAGCGAAACGGATTGAACTTTGTGACAACTTAGCTGTAGGTGGAACCACTCCCTCTTATGGAGTGATTAAAAAAGCTGTTGAGATAGGTCATAATGATGGTGTCAAAGTTATGACTATGATCAGACCTCGAGGTGGCAATTTCGAATATAGTAATGTAGAAGCAGAGATGATGGCAAATGATATTCAAATGTGTTTGCAACTTGGTTCGGATGGGGTAGTTTTTGGGTGCTTGAAGAATGGTTGGATTGATGAAGAGTTGACTTCTGATTTAATTGTTAAATCAGAAGGTATGGAAATTACTTTTCATAGGGCATTTGATGAACTGTCAGAAGAGGATCAATTTAGAGCAATTGATTGGCTTGCAGAAAAAAAAGTCAGCAGAATTTTGACACATGGTGGTCCACCAGAACAAACAATAGAAGAGAACTTTCCTCATCTCAAAAGACTAATAGAATATGCAGCAAATCGGCTCATCATTTTACCAGGTGCAGGCATAAATTATCAAAACCTAGAAGGCGTACTAGACGCCTTACAAGTGAAGGAAGCACACGGAACAAAAATTGTAAAACTATAAAGATGTTATCATTTTTATTAAAACTATTGCTTTGACATAGTTATTATTTTAAACAACTCTTACTTAATTAGATTTGTCTAAAGTCTGAAATCTGCTGCTGCAACTTTCAGACTTTAGACAAACCTCAGACGAATGGGAAATTCGATTGAGGCTTGTTAGCTCAAACTTTAAACTCATACTGGCGTGGTGTCCTCGATATCCAGATTGCTAATGTTTTCAGGTTCATGTCAGTGGTAGTAAGAATTGCCTACATAGAATTTTTTACCCTCGATGGGTTGTCCAACGCATACCATGCTTCTTTTTCACATCTGCTAATACTCCTTCACCACTACCAATTGATTTAAAGCAACCATCTCGACTATTCCCCAAGCTTTTTGATAACCTCCTTATATTTCCAAAGAGTGATAGACTTCTACATTATATAGAAATGTTTATTAAAAGATTTAGGAATTAAGAAGCCAACATGGATTGGTTCGTAGAAGCGTCCGCCGACTCCTGCGGGAAAAGCAAGGCAGGCGAGACCCTGCAGGAGCACAGCGACGAAGCGGCTCGGCGCTTGCCCGCGGAAAGCGAGCGGTAAGCTTCGGAGAACCCTTTACCTCAAAGATAAAAAAATGCCAACAAACTTAAAACGATAAACTTGTCAACAGTCTATAGCTGCAGCTTTTTTTGTTTAACACCGATTGTAAGAATATTGTAAATTTATAGTGTAAAAGTTGAATTTTTCTAATCTATCCAGTAAGATATTAATGAGAATGAAAATTATTATCATTTAGGGGATGGTGTTTCCTTTGTCTATATGGAGTAACGCAGTTGAAGTCAGAAAGGCTTTTATTATAGATCAATTATTAAACATCGGCATTTATAAAAAAGAAAATGTCCAGTTATATGAGCTTAGTCTTAGTGAACTGGAAAATGAGTATATGATACATATGGGGAGGAAGAAACGGTGAGAAAGAAAACTTTTAGAGAATTAGTGAATGAAAATAAAAAAATAATTTTAGAGGATCGTAAATCAGTGGAGCAAATTTATAAAAAGATTGACGATAAGCACATGCAGCCTCAGCCCCAGAAATAAAATCAAGCCGATAATGTTCACATCTGAAATTATCGGCTTTTCTGTTTAACATTTCGGCAGGCTTACGGTGAACTTACTGCCTTCATCCTTTTCACTCTCCACAAGGATGTCACCGTCGCAAAGCTGAACAATTCGTTTTACAAGAGATAATCCTAGTCCATTTCCATGTTTAGAATGAGAGATGTCGCCTTGATAAAATTTATCGAATAGGCGGTCTTTTGTTTCTTCGTCCATGCCGACTCCTTCATCTTGAATCGAAAACTGTATCTTATCATCCATACTAGTAAGTGTCACATGAATAAAGCTGCCCTTATGGGAAAACTTAATCGCATTATCAAGCAGGTTAACCCATATCTGTTGTGTTAAATCTTCATTACCGCAATACATGACTGTATCCAATTCCACATTTATGCTGATTTCTTTGCTTGACCATTTTGGTTCCATTAGAACAATTGCTTTTCTTATCTGTTCATCTAGTCTAAACGGCATTTTATCTGAAATAATTTCAAGATTTTCATATTTAGACAGTGCCAGCACATTAGTGGAAAGAGCAGCTAAACGCTCTGATTCTGTCATGATAATATCCAGATATTCTTGGCGTTCTTCCTCTGTCAATTTATTTTCCTTCAAGAGCTTAGCAAAACCTCGTATCGACACAATAGGGGTCTTGAACTCATGAGAGAAATTATTGACGAAATCACTCCTTAAAGTCTCAATACTTGAAAGCTCATAAGTCATTTTATTGAAGCTTTGCGACAGTTCCTCTAATTCACCAATTCCTTTAATATTAACCTTTACTGAAAAATCACCGCCGGCAACCTTATGTGTTGCATCAATTACTTTCCGGATTGGATTTAATGCTTTTTTACTGAGAAAAGCCGTAAGAGAGGTTCCAAGAAGAATGCAAAAGCCGACAAAACCAAAGAACGGCAGCGCTCTTGACATATCACTATGTTTTACATAGCCTATATAGTTCAAAAAAATTGTAATTGCTAGTGCGATAATAAATGTCGCTAAAAACACGAAAAACACAAAAATAACTAATGTAATGGCAAGGCTTAACCGTTTCGTGAAAAAGTCCTTCATGTCTTTTTCACGGCCTTGTAGCCAAGACCCCTGACCGTGATGATATCAAATTCTGTCCATTCCCTAAACCTGTCTCGCAGGCGGTTAATATGTACGTTAAGTGTCCGGTCATCTGTGTCTGATTCTATACCCCAGATTTCGTCCATCAACTGCATACGTGTAAATATCATATTTGGATAAGACAGCAGCTTAAACAACAGATAAAACTCCTTAGGTGGCAGTGTGATTACTTTATCCCTCAGGGAAACGGTCAATGCATCGTAATCAAGAATAACTTCCCCGACTGCAAGCTTGTGTTCACTTGCAATTTGTGCTCTGCGGAGCAGTGCTTTGATACGAAGAATCATCTCTTCTTCATCTACTGGTTTTGTCATATAATCGTCTGTGCCTGCAAGAAACCCTTGCTTTTTATCCTTTGGCTCTTGCTTAGCTGTCACCATCAATATCGGTAAATGCTCCCATGCAGCCCTAAGCTGTCTTGTTAATTCATAGCCGTCCATATTTGGCATCATCAAGTCGAGTACAACTAAATCAACATGCTGTTTATCCATAAAACGAAGTGCTGAGATGCCATCTTCTGCAGCATATGCGTCAAAACCATACTGCTTTAATACGGCGCACATCAGCTTCCTAGTATTTCTGTCATCTTCTACAACTAATATTTTAAACATAACCTTAGCGCCTCCATCTAACTATTATGTCATAAATGATTTTAACCTTGAAATGTAAACTGAAAATCAATTTTTTCCTACACTAAGTTTATATTGAGTTTACTTTACAAAGATATAGTAGAAAGACAAATAAACATATTGTATATAAACAGGGGGAAAGTGTTAGTGTTTTATTCTATTGTGTTCAGTTCCTACGAAGTTAGAGGAGAAGAAGAACGGCTGATTGAAGAATATAAGCTTCCCATAACAGAAAATAAAGAAAGCTTAGAATCATTACTAAGAAGCCTAAATTATCATTTTATCGGAAATAATGATTTATGGGGTTTTCGCAGTAATAATTTCATGAGCATTGCGGAAATTGTCTCCTTTACAGAGATGGAGAATCTGTAAAGGGGAACAGCTTAATCTTTTTAACTCTAATATTGACACATATTGAAATATAGATTATTATTATCTTGTATTCAAGATATTTTAATTAAAACAAATTTTAAAAATTTTACCTTAATATCTCGAATTCGAGATATTTAATACTTCCTAGATTTTAACACAATTACAAAAGTTTTTGGAAGGCGGATATGAAATGACAAAAACATTAGGTATACACCATATAACAGCAATGGTCAATGATGCACAACGAAATATTGACTTTTATGCA
>JAPSHL010000266.1 GCA_031179905.1 Bacillus sp. (in: firmicutes)
TGTTTCTTCATACTGTATTTCTTTAATTTCGCCTCCATCAAAGCTCAAGATAGACGCATTCGGGTAGCCCAGCAGAATAGGCGAGTGTGTGGCGATGATAAATTGGCAATCCTCATATTCGGCCAAATCATAGAGAATACGTATAAATGCTAATTGTCTTTGCGGCGAAAGTGCGGCTTCTGGTTCATCGAGCAAATAGATGGCCTGGCCGTTGAAGCGGTTTTGAAAAAGGGCTAAAAAGGATTCGCCGTGTGATTGGTTAAGCAGGGATTTGCCGCCGTAAGCGCGGTAGTTTGTAGCTGTAAATCGATCTTTTTCAAGCTCATCTTGATATGTTGCGAAATGATAAAAGGATTCGGCGCGCAGAAAAAAGCCGTTTGTAATTTTAGGCATCCAAGATAAACGAATATAGTCGCCTAAATCGGAGTTGGAAGAATGGACTTCGTAATAATTGTTTTTTCCGCCTCCTGCCGTATGGAAACCGCACTTATCGGCGACAGCTTCAAGCAGTGTCGATTTCCCGGAACCATTCTCCCCGATGAAGAACGTTACTTTATTGGTTAAATCCAATTCCCGCAAATTTTTAAGTGCTGGGATGGAAAAGGGATAGCTGTTTGCTTGCGGTATGTCGTCTGACAAGAGTGTTATTTTTTTCAGGAACATATAAGGATTCCTCCTTTCAATGACTTGCCTAGTATCGGTCTAAACTTCGACAAGCAATTATGAAACTCCTTTATTTTTTATGACCGCCAAGAAGCTGGGCCCGATGTTTGGCAGTGCCGCCAGAGGTGTAGGAAACCGCACGAAGAAGGGAGGCAGGGCCGTAACGATTGCGGATACTATCGACTACATAGCCGATTTTTCTCTTTTTCCAGCTATTTGCATCAAATAAATCGAGTTGGACCTCAGTGTCATTTTCCAGCTTTCCGAGGGAAAGGGAGATTTGCCGCACGGTCTGCCCGTGATAGTTTTCCCGCATCAGTTCCAAGCAGACACGATATATATCCATTGTGATATTTGTTGGTTTTTCAATTGTCCTTGACCGATGGAACCCGCCCCCGAATTCCTCTTTGCTGTAAGCGAGGCCAAAGCTGATGGTCCTTCCAGCGTGGCGGTGTGACCTGGCTCTTTTGGCCACCTCTTCACATATTTCAAGGATGACCGATTTGATTTCAGCCTCGTCCTTGTAGTCGCGCAGCAGAACTTGACTTTTTCCGTAGCTGATTTGGCCTTGCATAATCGGTGCGCCCACCTCTGATAAATCGATTCCCCAAGCATGGTGGTACAGCTGATTTCCCATTATGCCAAATTTTTTCTCTAAGAGGGACAGGTCATAGCGGGCAAGCTGACCGACAGAAAATATGCCCATACTGTGCAATGTTTTTTCAACGCGGCGGCCAATTCCCCACATTTCCCGGAGCGGAGAAACCGGCCAAAGCTTTTCTGGTATATCTTCAAATGTCCAGCTCGCAATGCCGTTCGCTGTCTTTTTTGCAGATAAATCAAGGCAAAGCTTTGCCATCAGCATGTTTGGGCCGATGCCGATCGTAGACGGCAAGCCGAAATCTAAAAGGATATCCTGCTGGATTTGTTTCGCTATTTCCTCAGGTGTGCCCCAAACTTTTTCAAGACCGGTCACATCAAGAAAGCTTTCGTCCACAGAGTAGGTGTGCACAGCTGATGGGGGGACATAGCGGAAAAACAGCTTCGTAATTTCTGTTGATACACGGACAAACAAGCCCATGCTCGGATTGAAAATTTTAATTTTTGGATCGTCAGGTATCTCGAAAAGCCTTGAGCCAGTCTTAATTTTGAAATCCCGTTTCATGGCAGGAGATGCTGCGAGGACGACGCTGCCCGTTCGATCTGTATTGCCGACAACTGCAAGATGGCAGGTGAGAGGGTCGAGGCCTTCATGAACGGCGATAATGCTTGCATAAAAGCTTTTCATATCCACACAAAGAATAGAGCGGTTTGGAAATTGAGTATAATCAAACACAGGGCAGCACCTCCTTTTTTAATCTTTTTGAATGTTCACCAGGCTGCGGAATGGAATAAGATGAACATCGTCTGAATTATCCTGTATGCGTATTTCCTGCTTTAGATGATCAATGTATACGACATGGCCGTTGACATACCGGATTTCACCGTTTTTGAAAACCCCGCACTGGAGGTTCCAGCCGTATTCCATGCTCTCAAGGATAAGCAGTTCCATTTCGTGAATCTGATCCTCATCAAGGGTGGGCTGGGTTAATTTTTTATCTTCTGCCAATGCTTCTTTAATACTGTGGACATGCTCTGGCAGCATCATTGCTGTCCATTTAATCGCCCCTCTGTCTCGTATCATGAAATTCATCTCCTTATAGTGTTTAATATATCAGAACAAACGTTCGTAATCAAGAAGGCTTCTAAAAAAGTCTTACATGTAATATTAGGAAAAGAGCAAAAATCATGCAGGGAAAGGAAGGAAGCAGCGGAATCAGTAATTTTACGCATTCAAAAACCGGTAAAAACTTCTCTGAAGAAGTTAGCAACCAAGGTTTCATAAAGGGCTGGAAAAGGGAAGTTTATTTCTATACATAAGCAGCAGAATATTAACCACAAGTAAGAGAAGGAGAGAGAAACATGGAAAAACCAACAATCAATGTAAATAAAAACTTGAAAATGATTGTGCTTATCTCCACTTTTGGAGGCTTATTATTTGGCTATGACACGGGTGTGGTCAATGGTGCGCTGCCGTTTATGGCAAAAGAAGATCAGCTTGACCTGAACGCATGGAAACAAGGCATGGTTACAAGCTCGCTGCTGCTCGGTGCAGCATTTGGAGCGATTTTTGGCGGCAAGCTTTCGGACAAATATGGAAGGCGCAAGAATATAATGGCATTGTCGCTTCTTTTCTTCGCAGCGACAATAGGATGTGCGCTTGCTCCAAACGTGGAGGTAATGGTGGTATTCCGCTTTTTGTTAGGACTGGCTGTCGGGGGAGCGTCTGTTGCCGTGCCGACCTTTTTAGCAGAGGTTTCTCAAAGGGATAATCGCGGCGGAATTGTCACGCGCAATGAACTGATGATTGTAACAGGCCAATTTCTGGCGTTTGTGTTTAATGCAATAATTGGAACGGTCTTTGGCGACAATAACCATGTGTGGAGATATATGCTGGCAATTGCCGCTGTCCCGGCTGTCGTGCTGGGATTAGGCATGCTGAAAGTGCCAGAAAGTCCGCGCTGGCTTGTAACAAAGCAGCGGGATGAGGAAGCTTTCGCTGTGCTGAAACAAATTCGGGCAGAGGGACAGGCAGAAGCCGAATTTAAAGCAATTATAAAGGGTGTTAAGGAAAAGGCCCATTTAGAAAAGGCCTCGTTAAAGGATTTTACAATTCCTTGGCTGAAGCGACTGCTGCTGATTGGAATAGGAATAGGAGTTGTCAACCAGCTGACTGGTGTAAACTCGATAATGTTTTACGGAACGCAAATTTTACAGGACGCAGGTTTTGAAACACAAGCTGCTTTAATTGCAAATATTGCCAATGGAGTCATATCTGTTGCAGCGATGCTTACAGGCATCTGGCTATTAAGCAGAGTGAACCGCCGCCCGATGATTCTAATTGGACTTGCAGGAACGACTACTTCATTATTACTCATTGGAGGAGCTTCTATTCTTCTAGATAATAAAGCAGCACTTCCATATGTTGTAATCACCTTAACAGTTATGTTTATGGCATTTATGCAAGGAGCAGTCGGACCGGTAACATGGCTTGTTATTTCCGAGATTTTCCCGCTCAGAGTAAGAGGACTGGGAGTAGGACTCAGCATTTTCTGTCTATGGATTGCAAACTTTATCATCGGACTGACCTTCCCTGTGTTGCTGGGGGCAGTCGGATTATCAACGACTTTTTTCATCTTTGTAGCTTTAGGCATTCTATCTATCGCTTTTATCTATAAATATATGCCAGAAACAAGAGGTAAAACATTAGAAGAACTGGAGCGTTTCTTCCGTGCAGCCTACAATCCGAAATCTGCAAAGCTACGTACAATAGAAGTGAAAAATCATTAATATAAAGGGCTGTCTTTACTTATTTATTAAGTTAAGACAGCTTTTTTTACCGACTATTGTAAAAACATAAAGATATGCTATAATCTTATTAACCAATGGTCAATAAAAGGAGCAGTATATGTCGCCGAGAAAAGCAGGAACGCAGGAATTAACGAGAGATATTATAGTACAAAAGGCGAGGACCTTATTTGTGGAAAAAGGCTATCAAGCGGTTTCCATGCGCGGCCTTGCAAAGGAGCTTGCCTGCAGCCATGGCGCTATATATTATCATTTTAAAAATAAGGCAGAGCTCTTTTATGCAATAGTCGACGAAGGTTTTGCTGCATTAAATCAGCGTATTGAAGAAACGTTAAATGGAAATGAACAAAACAATGAGAAGCAGCACAGGCTGATGCTTGGGTTTATTGAATTTGGACTCGACAATCAAAGTCAATATGAAATGATGTTTATGCAGAGGGAGAAGGAAGTGGACAGCTTATCCCAGCAAGCTGCCAATCTATCTTATGAAAAGTTTGCCCACACAGTTCAAGCCCTCTCTTCCAACAGGCTGAAGTTGAGCAGCATATGGTCTGCATTTTTGTCACTTCATGGATTTGTTTCCCATTATCACGGAGTTGTAGATGGATTTGCGGACGCAAAAACGGCTGCAGAGTACCATGTGCAGTTTATTATTAATGGGCTGGAAAAGAATTCATCGTTTTAGCTCTCCTCTGAGCTAAAATGATTTTTTTGCCTATTATTGACCGGTGGTTAATAGTTATGGAAAGGGGATAAGAGCATGAAAAAAGCGTTAGTAGCAGGAGCAACAGGGGGAATGGGAT
>JAPSHL010000267.1 GCA_031179905.1 Bacillus sp. (in: firmicutes)
TAGACACGCCAAGCTTTAAGAACAGTCCTTCGAGCACTCCTTTTAAGACGAAGAAATCGACAGGCTTTTTCTCGCCTTGCCATGCATGGGATACCCATGATCCTGTGATTGCACCAGCAACATGCTCCCTTTCTTCTGGAAGTTGATTTTGTTCTGTCTCTAAGAACACAACTCCTGTCTCATATACTGCAAGACTGTCATTTTGACGGGCTGCGTTATACTTAACTACTTCTAAAAGCTGTGGAATGATGCTTTGTCTTAGCAATGCTCTTTCTTCGCTCATTGGCATTGCCAAACGGACTGGGTTTCTTTTTTCAAGTGCAAACTGTTGTACTTTCTTATCGCTTGTTAATGCATATGTGATTGCTTGATACAAGCCAGCACCTTCCAAGTATTTGCGAACAGCACGGCGTTTCTTCTGGTATTCTGTCAATGCTCCAGGGATAGAAGCACCGATTGGAAGAGTTGTCGGGATGTTATCGTATCCGAAAAGTCTTGCCACTTCCTCTGTTAAGTCCTCAGGAATAGAAATATCATTTCTTCTTGTTGGTACTGTCACTGTAAAGCTGCCGTTTTCTACAGATGTTTCAAATTGCAGTCTTTTGAAAATATCAGTAACTTCTCCTTCTGTTAAGGAAGTTCCCAACACATTGTTCAGCTTTTCCAATGTGATGGATACAATTTTCGGCTCTGCTTTAAGAGCATCGACTGCTACTTCACCTTCTAATACATCACCACTAGCATAAAGCTGCAGCAATTGTGCTGCTCTTTCAGCAGCTAGACGGACTCGGTTAGGGTCAATTCCTTTTTCGTATCTTGCACTTGCTTCACTTCTTAATCCTAGTGTTTTTGAAGATTTACGGATAACCCCAGCTTCAAAATAAGCAGATTCAAGAAGAACTGTCGTTGTATCGTTTTGAACCTCAGAGTTTGCACCGCCCATTACACCAGCAACTGCAACTCCAGCCTCACCGTTTGTAATCAGCAGATTATCCTCTGTTAATGTTCTTTTCGCATCATCCAATGTCGTAATTGTTTCACCAGCATTTGCTCTTCTTACTAGGATTTCCTTTGAGCCAAGACGATCATAGTCAAATGCATGAAGCGGCTGACCGTATTCAAGCAAAATATAGTTCGTGATATCCACAACATTATTATGTGGACGAATGCCAGCAGCCATCAGTCTTCCTTGCATCCATAATGGTGATGGAGCAACCTTGACGTTTTTAATAATTTTAGCTGTGTATAATGGTACATCCTCACTGTTTTCCACTTTAACACTAATATAATCAGATGCTTTTTCTGCTGCTTTCGCATAATCGACAGCAGGAAGATTTACTTCCTTGCTTAACACTGCTGCAACTTCGTATGCAACTCCAATCATGCTTAAGCAATCTGAACGGTTTGGTGTTAATCCTAACTCTAGAACCGCATCATCTCTTTGCAAATATTCAAGTGCATCTCTGCCTACTTCAACATCGCTTGGGAACACGAAAATACCTTCTGAATAATCTTTAGCGACAAGCTTTGATTCAATGCCTAGCTCCTGTAAGGAACAAATCATTCCATTAGATTCCTCACCACGCAGCTTTGCCTTTTTAATTTTGAAGTTTCCTGGCAGGACTGCTCCAACTTTAGCAACAGCCACTTTTTGACCAGCATCAACATTCGGTGCACCACAAATGATTTGTACAGGCTCACCATCACCAACATCAACTAGACATTTATTCAATTTATCTGCATTCGGATGCTGCTCACGCTCCAGCACATGCCCGATTACAATATTCTTCATGCCTTCATTCAATACTTCAACACCTTCTACCTCAATACCGCTTCTAGTGATGCGGTCGGCTAAATCCTCTGGTGTTATATCATTTAAATCTATATATTCTTGCAACCATTTATAAGAAACTAACATTTGCTATTCTCCTCCAACTCAATATTCTGGGACTGAAAACTGTTTTAAGAAACGGATATCATTTGTATAGAAATGGCGGATGTCGTCAATTCCGTACTTCAGCATGGCAATTCGTTCTGCACCGATTCCAAAGGCAAAACCAGAATATTTCTTCGAATCAAACCCTGCCATCTCCAGTACATTGGGATGAACCATTCCTGCTCCTAACACTTCAATCCAGCCAGTGCCTTTACATACACTGCAGCCTGATCCCTTACAAATACTGCAAGAAATATCCACTTCAACAGAAGGCTCTGTGAATGGGAAGAAGCTTGGACGCAGACGGATTTCTCTGTCATTGCCGAACATTTTTTTCGCGAACACTTCAAGTGTCCCTTTAAGATCACTCATGCGCACATTTTCATCAATTACAAGCCCTTCAATCTGCATGAATTGGTGAGAGTGCGTAGCGTCGTCATTGTCACGGCGATATACTTTCCCAGGACAAATAATTTTAACAGGGCCTTTTCCCTTATGCTTCTCCATTGTGCGTGCTTGCACTGGTGAAGTATGTGTTCTAAGAAGCAGCTCCTCTGTAATATAGAACGAATCCTGCATATCTCTAGCTGGATGGTTTTTCGGCAAGTTCAATGCCTCGAAATTATAGTAATCGACTTCTACCTCTGGACCTTCCTCGACTGTATAGCCCATCCCGATAAATAAGTCCTCTACTTCCTCGATCACTCTTGTCAAGGAGTGATGATTGCCTACCGCAACAGGACGGCCTGGAAGTGTAATATCAATTGTTTCGGAGGCAATTTTCTTTTCTACCTCTGCTTCTTCAAGCCTTTTTTGTTTATCTTCGATATGGCTTGTAATCTCATCACGAATGACATTAACTAAAGCTCCCATTTTTGGGCGCTCTTCTGCCGATAATTTGCCCATACCCTTTAATACTTCAGTAATTGGGCCTTTTTTGCCTAAGTAAGCAACTCTTATGTCATTTAACTCTTTTACGTTTTCACTGGCAGCTATTGCTTTTAAAGCTTCTTCTTGCAGTTCCTTTAATTTCGCTTCCAATCTCGTTTCCTCCTTTTGATTTTGCATGAATAGTACAAGCTTTCGGTAATATTACTTTGGCTTAAAACATAAAAAAACCCCATCCCAACAAAGGGACGAGGTTTATATATTCGCGGTACCACCCTAATTAACCCGAATTTTAGCATTCAAGTTCACTTCATTTGGATAACGGCATTAATGCCGGAACATCTTTACAATTTCTTTATAGAAATTGGTCCCGATGCCAACTCAGGAGGTGAACTTCATTTATACCGCTAGATAAAAATGCTTTCAGTCAAGGCATTTTCTCCCTAGATCAGCAGGGCTATAAACTACTTTTCTCCATCAACGTTTATTCATCATGCAATTTGCCATAATTATATTATATTTTTAAGCGCATTTCAAATCCATTTTTCAGTAAGTTATTTAAGCAAAATGATAAATTAAAATTCCTGCAGCAACCGCTACATTCAGAGATTCACTTTTTCCATGAATCGGGATATATAAATTTTTATCAGTTGTAGCAAGTACTTCTTGGCTTACCCCATTTCCTTCATTACCCACAATTAAACAATAGGAAGCAGCGGGTGTTACTTCCCGATAATTGATCCCGTTTTCCAGGCTCGTACCATATACAGGAATTCCTTTAGCTTTTAATTCTGCGATAAATGGCGATAAGTTCTGCTTAATAATGGGCAGGTGAAAATGACTGCCTTGAGCAGAGCGAACAACTTTCGGATTATATATGTCAACAGTGCCGTCTCCGACAATCACTGCGTCAATTCCGGCAGCATCTGCTGTACGGATAATTGTCCCAAGATTACCTGGGTCCTGAATCTGATCAAGAGCAATAAAGGATTTCCCTGTCGATAACACTTGTTCATCTGTATACTGGTTGCACAATGCCACAATTCCTTGCGGCGTCTCTGTGTCTGTCAATTGCAGAATAATTTCCTTGGTTACGATTGTAACTGGAACATCTCCGTAATCCCATTTTGGCATTTCTATTTCCTCAGAAATAATCAAGTGCTTAATTGCATTTGCTTTTAAAGCTTCTTCTACTAAATGAAAGCCTTCTACAAGAAAGGTGCCAGTCTTGTCCCTTTCTTTTTTTGTCAGGCATTTTTTCCACTCTTTTACTTGAGAGTTTTTGGCAGAAAGTATATGTTTCAAATTGTATGTCTCCTCACTTAAGCTAACCATTCTTTCATTTTTTATTATTATAGCGTAAAGAATATACATAATAAACGTTAAATGAGTAATGATATAGTATGGGTTTTTTCATAATTAGAAAAAAGGAGTGCTATCCATGAATTTAAATTTACGAAATGCGATTATCCATAATGTCTCTGGCAATTCACAAGACGAGCTAAAAGCAACGATTGTCGATGCTATCCAAAATGGGGAAGAGAAAATGCTTCCTGGCCTTGGTGTTCTTTTTGAATTAATTTGGAATAATTCTTCCGAACAAGAAAAGACAGAGATGCTGCAGGCATTAGAATCAGGATTAAAATAAAGAAAAATGGGAGGAATGTTTCTTCTCCTATAGCTTCCTGACTAAGAAGAGAGTAACAGTATAAAATTTTCTTCATTCAAAAAAAATGTTGATTGGATCAGATGAGGGTAAGATCCCACCCTTATTCGCGACAGTCGAGACCCTGAAGGAGATAAAGCGACGAAGCTTTGCTGAGCACGAATTGGTAATTAAAATTGTCTACAGTCTGATGAGGCTGAAACACTTATGTCCCAGCCCGATATATAACCTGACTTTAATGTGAATTTTTAAATAATTTGCATTAAAGTCAGGTTTTTTTTCTGTTTTCAGTTTAAGACATTAATTAAAAATCTTAGTGGAATGAAGCGGAAGACACTCGACCACT
>JAPSHL010000268.1 GCA_031179905.1 Bacillus sp. (in: firmicutes)
TAGTATTGCTAGTCTGTCGACCATTTCAATTGTTGTTTCTCGGTCATCCATTTGCCCTCTATTTTGCAGAATTGAGGTGTGTATACTTTCAACACTTTCTTTTCCATACTTCGTAACTGCGTATTGATCTAGTTCATCATAAGTTAATACAGAAACCTCCATGTTAGGCGGAATGAAAGGCGTGTATTTAGCAAACTCAACAGCTTGCTTTTGAAAGGATTTAGTTATTTTCGTTGCAGCATTTTCAGCTTTTTCTTTTAATAATCCCACAATATCATCCATTTTTTTCTCTAATAAAAACAAATTAAATAAGGTTACTGCACGATGAGGAATTTGCACGGAATAATCCTTTTTTATGCCATACTGTATTAAATTAGTTGGTGGCGGAGTAATTTCTCCTTCCACTATTTCACATAAATCTGTATTCAGTTCCATTTCTTCTGATAATAAGGAAACCATATTGTTTGCATTCAACCCGGCAAAGGGTTCGCCCACATGTGTTTCTTTGCCGTAGCAGAGAAATCCAGGCAAAAGCTTTCCAATTGAACCTGTATAAATATACTTATTGTTGTCGCCAGGATATCTCATAAACATCGGCTCACCATTTAATACTGTCACATATTCCAAGTCATATTCTTCGGCAATCTTCAGCAACACTGGAACCGCTGCTCTCATTCCGATAGAATTTACTTCTTCATCAGGAACTGTTACTAACAGGATATTGCCATCGAACTGCCCATTACATGCTTTTTCAATCATCGACATATGAAGAGTAAGCCCGCATTTCATATCCATCGTACCTCTGCCGAATAACCAATTCCCTGTCTCTATATCATTCTTTACTTGCTTTGGAAGTTCTTCCTTATGAGTCTGGTAAATTTCTGTTAATTTTTTCGGATCAAATGCATGTTCCTTCCATCTGCCATAATCCTGTACATCGACAACGTCAAAATGGCTGATAAGGATTACTGTCTTTTTTGTAAGATGCTGATTTTTCACGAGGCCAGTAACAAAATATCTTCCATCACCTGTTGGATGTTTTTGAAGCTGGTCTGGATGTTTCTGAAAATAATCTATACTCTTTAACTCGTTTACAACAAAGTTGGGGAGGGTTTTTTCTGCCTCTGAACCTGTGATACTGGGAATATTGACAAGCCTGCATAAAAGGTCGACTAACTGCTCCTTTGTACTCCATTTTTCCATGTTAGCCCTCTTTTCCGTATGATGAAATTCCTTTCCATTAACTATATAAAAATGGACAGAACCCTTACTTTAGGTTCTGCCTAATGCTGTTGAAATTTCTTCTGCTGCTTTCTTTATAGAATGAATTAAATAGGATAAACGTTCTTCACTAACACGATATTGGACGACACCGATGCTGATTGCACCGACAATTTGGTGATTGAAATCCACAACGGGAGCAGCAACAGATAGTGTTCCATCTGTCCTTTCACTATAGCTGACCGCATACCCTTGTTCTTTTATTAAAGACAATTGATTGAATAATTGATCCTGTTTGGCTTTAGAAGTTGGAATCAATTCTATTACGATTCTTTCGATCTCTTCTATCGGCATATTAGCAAGAATTGTTTTGTTTGGCGCTCCAATAGAGAGAGGAATTCGCAGTCCTATTTTGTCAATAATACGAACATTCGTGGGACTGTCCACTCGTTCAATGATAATGGCTTCCTTTCCATCAGGGATATTGAAGTAGATACTTTCCTCCACTTTCAATGCTAAACGTTCCATCACTTCTCTTGCCTTTGTTCGATAGTCAGCTTTCTCGAGCTGGCGCAAACCGAACTCCATCCATAAACTGCCGAGTTTGTAGTGTTTCGTATCGGGATTTTGCAGTACAAGCTGATGTTGGATAAGCGTATTTAATAGGCGGTGAACCGTACTTACAGGAAGGCTGAGGCTTTCTGCTATTTCTGAGATGGACCACCATTCTCTATTTTCAGAAGCGAGCTGCTTTATAATACTCATTGCTCTATCAATAGACTGTACCATAATAACCTTCATTCTTTTTTGACATATAAAATATTTTCACAACATCAATGTAGCAGACAGAAATACTTTGCGCAATATATTTTTTATAAAAGTTTGAATAATATGAATTTTAACAGTAGACCCATTGACATAACCTTAAAATTATTTGACAATAAAATTAAGTTTCCAAATTATAGATAAAGTTTCCATAATGCGGAAAGATATAATTTATTTTATGTACGTACGATACACCATATGCTATAAACTTTCGTTTCGAAAACCATCTCATGAATGGAGGAATCCTTATGTCTATGTCGGAAAAGATTATAAGACAAACGGAAAAATTCGGAGCTAATAATTATCATCCCCTGCCGATAGTCATTGAAAAAGGAGAAGGAGTGTGGGTGGAGGATCCTGAGAAAAACAAATATATGGATATGCTGAGCGCTTATTCAGCAGTAAACCAAGGGCATCGTCATCCGAAAATCATTGCTGCTTTAAAAAGCCAAGCTGATAAAGTTACCTTAACTTCCCGGGCATTTCATCATAGTCAGCTCGGACCATGGTATGAGCGATTATGCAAACTGACGAACAAGAATATGGCACTACCAATGAATACTGGAGCTGAAGCTGTCGAAACCGCTATTAAAGCTGCCAGGCGCTGGGCTTATGATGTAAAAGGTGTAGAAGATAATTCAGCAGAAATTATTGCATGCACCGGCAATTTTCACGGCCGCACAATGGCTGCTGTTTCTTTATCGTCTGAGGAGGAGTACAAACTCGGCTTTGGACCTTTGCTGCCTGGCATAAAGCTTATTCCATACGGAGATTTAGAAAGCTTGAAACAAACGATTACACCAAATACTGCAGCATTTTTGATTGAACCAATTCAAGGTGAAGCAGGAATCATCCTCCCTCCTCCCGGCTTTATCAAAGCTGCCTTTGACTTATGTAAACACCATAAAGTTCTTTTTATCGCAGATGAAATTCAAGTCGGCCTAGGCAGAACAGGAAAAATGTTTGCTTATGAGTGGGAAGATATAGAGCCAGACATGCTCATATTAGGGAAAGCACTTGGAGGCGGTGTATTTCCTATCTCCTGTGTTGTTGCTAATAAGGAAATTCTTGGCGTCTTTAATCCAGGCTCCCATGGGTCAACATTTGGCGGAAACCCTCTTGCTTGCGCCGTTTCGATCGCATCTTTAGAAGTAATTGAAGACGAACAGCTCGCAGAACGATCTCATCAACTCGGCACATATTTTCTATCCAAACTTCAAGAAATCAAGAGTTCTGTAATTAAAGAAGTTAGAGGAAGAGGATTATTCATCGGCATGGAATTACATGAAGAAGCGAGACCATTTTGTGAAAAGTTAAAGGATTTGGGATTGCTTTGTAAAGAGACACACCATACTGTCATACGGTTCGCTCCGCCACTGATAATTAGTAAGGAAGAACTTGATTGGGCAATTGAGCGGATTACACTAGCATTCTCAGAATAACATTAGAATTTATCCGTAAGAAACTGATTAGAATTTCCTAATCAGTTTCCTTGTCGTCTCAACTTATTCCCACTCTCCTCCGAGAGCCACTGTATCACTTCTCTTCTCCTAATAATCCCAATAAAAACTCCGGAATCATCGACTACTGGAACAAAGTTTTGTTCTAGTAAGGTGTTGACGATTGCTTCTATTTCACTGTTGACTGCTATCGCTTCGTTACTAGAGTGAAGGGGGACGTCTTGAAGGCTAACTTCATTAGTATGTTGGAAATCAAGATTACCGGTGTTTTTCATTTTCCATAATAAATCCCCTTCTGTAACAGTGCCTAAGTAGCGGCCGGCTTTATCAAGAATTGGTACTGCACTGTAGCGGTGATATTCCATCTTTTCCATCACTTGCCTCATTGTCCAATGATGGAAAACGAAAGCTACTTCATGTTTTGGTATGAGAAAAAAGGCAACGTTCATTGGTTTTTGTCCTTTCTGATTGGTTTGCTGTCTGCAACTATATGAATATCAATATTGGTTGTTTGTCTCATAATTTCATTGACGATAGAACCTCTTTTTATTTCTTCCCATCTTGTTCGTGCAGATTGTCCCAGCAATATTTGTGTAATAAAATGTTCTTGCGCCGCTTCGACTATGATATGTGCGGGCTTTTGCATTTTTTTATTTATCAGCAGAAATTCGCCACCGAATTGCAGAGATAACGCTCTCCACTCATTTATTTTTCCCTTCTTCCACTGCGGCATATCCTTTCCTCGCTGTCCGTTATATGTAGTACATTCAGCTTCATCTTAAGACGGTTTGCCATTCTCCAGCCTCTTCTAATAAGCTTTTCGGCAGTTTGACTATACTGTACGCACACTAAGATTTTTTCCTGGAGGCCGATTGGACCTTGATAGAGATGCCCAATATTCTCTTCGATTTTTCCATCAACATCAAACAAAAATTAAAAATAACCAATACCTTTAAGTACATGTTAAGCATTTAGGAAAATTCAATTAACTTAACTAAAATCCGCCTTGAATAAAAAGGCTTTCCATTCCTCTCCTTAGGCACCGGATTAAGTTTATGCTGGGTATCTGTTGAAAAGTGGGTCTATCCTATGATGATAATTGATATTATCCATATCACCAAGTACCAACATTCGGTTTTGAACCTGGGCTGTTTGCAGTACTTTCTGCATTAATTGAATTTGTTCTCGGATATCTTTTGGTTGTTGGAATTTTAAACAGGCTGTTAGCTGTGACTGTGCTGTTCATTTCGACTACGACCATTTTCGGCTACACGGAAGTGGTCGGCCACAGGATGATTCATAT
>JAPSHL010000269.1 GCA_031179905.1 Bacillus sp. (in: firmicutes)
TGACTGTAAAATACTAAAAAACAAGCTTGTTGAAAGAGGCTTGCAGCTAGTGTGTTTTACTCCGGAAAATTGTATGTATCAATACCAGTTTGCGGCATCGCAGCCAGAAATCTTTAAAAAAAGCTTCGATTATTTCTCTAATGGTATTAAAGCAACTGCTGAGCTGGGCTGTACCGTTATGCAGTGCAATTCAGGCTGGGGCTATCTCGATGAAGATCGAGAGGAAGCATGGAAACGGTCCAGCGAAATGCTGTCTAAACTTGCGGAAATTGCTGGAAATGAAGGAGTCACATTGGCCCTCGAAAGCTTGCGGCCTGAAGAATCAAATCTTGTTACTACAGTTAACGATGCGAAAAGAATGTTTGACGAAATTAATCAGCCAAATATGAAGATTCTAGTAGACACAACAGCGATGGGGGTTGCAGGTGAAACTTTGCAGGATTGGTTCGATGTATTTGGGGCAAACATCATCCATACTCATTTCGTTGATGGCAATCCTTATGGCCATTTGATTTGGGGAGATGGTCATCACAATTTGGGAGAATTCCTGTCCACGCTGAAGCAAAACGGATATACCGGCTATTTAGGCCAGGAAATTACTGATTCCAGATATTTTATAAATCCCGCTGAACATGACAAGCGCAATATGAAAGCATTTGAACCTTATTTCAGCAATTAAGAATGGAATTCGGCAGCATAGCTGCCTGTCATAATATATATCAAATTTTGGAGGAATGAAAAATGGAATTGAATAGAATTATCTCAGCAATTAAGGAAAAACAGCCGGAAATTAAAAGTGTATTTTTCGTAGGGTGCGGCGCATCCAAAGCAGAGCTTTATCCTGCAAAATACTTTTTAGAAGGAAACGCAAGGCAGCTTAGAACAAGTCTTTATACTGCTAATGAATTTAACCATGCTACACCTGTTTCTGTAGATGCTACAAGCATTGTCATCACATGCTCATTAGGAGGAGCAACTCCCGAAACAGTCGAAGCAACATCTCTTGCTAAGGAAAGAGGAGCACAAGTTATCGCCGTTACTCATGTGGAAGATTCAGCAATTACAGCAGATGCTGAATATGTCGTATATCATGGCTTCCATGAGAGCTATGCGGCAAAAATGGAAAAAATGACGAAAGTATTAGGCTTAGCAACAGAAATATTAAATCAATTTGAAGGTTATGAGCATTACGAAAAAATGCTTGATGGTTTTGATAAAATCTATGGATTGATTGACAACGCAGTCTCCTCTGTTGTTCCACAAGCTAAACAGTTCGCAGATGCATATAAGGATGATGAAGTCATTTATGTAATGAGCAGCGGCGCAACACATGAAGTAGCTTATTCCTTTTCCATTTGCTTGCTGATGGAAATGCAGTGGATCAACTCAGGGACATTCCATGACGGAGAGTTCTTCCACGGTCCATTCGAAGTGGTTGACAAAGACGTGCCATTTCTACTGCTGATGAATGACGGCAGAACAAGAAGCATGGACGCAAGAGCATTAGAATTCCTGCAGCGCTTTGATGCAAAAACAACGGTCGTCGATGCGAAAGATTTCGGCCTTGGCTCTGCTATTTCCAGCGAAGTAGTCGACTACTTCAATCCAATGCTGATTTCAGGAGTCATCCGCGTGTACGCAGAGCAACTAGCAATCGTTCGCAACCATCCTCTTACAAAAAGAAGATATATGTGGAAATTGGAATATTAATAGAAGAAACAGACCTAAGGCTGGCATCCCAGAGATGCCAGCCCTATTTTTGGTCAAACGGGCTTGAAATCGTAAAGCTGACATGGTTTGTGTGATAGTACAGGATAGACATATAAATGGCCACCTGTTCATCATTATAAGCAATCTTCTCTAGTTCATATAAAGGATCACTTATCCCGCAGCTTAAAGCCTCAGCTTCCTCAAGACTCGCAAATACTACATTAAGAATCTTATTGTTATGAGCAGGAGCAACATCATAGATGTCCTTTAAAATGCCGTGCATAGAAACATCCTCTGAAATATGTTTATCTAAATCAGGAAACAAATCGAGGGCATACGTCGAAATCTCATAAGACAGAGGCTCCTTATCACGATACAGAATCCTTCTCAGCTCCAGCACATTACAGCCGATTGGAATATTCAGCTTCTCCGAAATATCTTTTGAAGCCTCTTTAATGGAATAAGAAAGCAGCTTATGATGCGGTGTATTCCCTGATGACACCATGTATTCTGAATAGCCATTAACAGAAACAAGCTCCCTCTTCAGCTTCGGCCGTTTCACAAAGGTTCCCTTGCCTTGCTGCCTTACGAGCAGACCTTCCTCAACCAAATCCAGCACCGCTTTGCGGACAGTAATTCTGCTGACATTATAAGCCTCACAAAGCTCCGTTTCTGTCGGAAGCTTTTCCCCTTGCAAATACACTCCCCGATTAATGTTTTCTGTGATTGCCTGCTTCAGCTGTAAATAGAGCGGGATAGAACTATCGCTGTTCAACATAAAGTCGTCCTCCTTTCGTAAATTATTTTAAGAATATTATAGCAGATTCAAGGGAGATGCTGTGTTGGTGGTGCTTAGTGTGTAAGTATGGAAAGTATGCTCTTATATTTTAGTGGGTGGAAGTAATGTGATTTTAATCTGACTTTATTGGACTTTTTTCGGATACTTTGTGTTTATTAATAGAGTCTAGCTATAAGACGAGTCCGGTCCATTGCGCCTCCAGTCACACTCTTTCCGCAGGAGTCGAGTGCCCTTTCGCTCCATTCCACTAAGTCTAATAATAATCTTCAATAGCAGGAATCTTTACCGAAAACAGCAACTAAAGAATCCAACTATACGCAAAGTTTTACTAGAATTTCGCATGAAGAACTACCTTGTTGAAGCTGCAATAATCTCCTCTGGTTTTAATAGAATAAAAAAAGAGAATGATACAAGAGAGTAAAAAATAAGGAGGGATACACATGTGGTCTGCAGCGATGTGGGGTGGTATATCCGGTTCGGCTGTTTTACTGGGGGCTTTGGCTGCCCTTTTGTTTCCGATTAAAAAGAGGATAATAGGTTTTATAATGGCATTCGGTACGGGAGTGTTGATTGGAGCTTCTACATACGAGCTGCTTGGTGATGCGGTTGAAAGCGGAGGTTTGCTGCCGACAGGCATAGGATTTTTGGCTGGAGCAGTTGTCTTTTTTGTATTGGATTTGCTTGTATCGCGAAAGGGAGCGAAGGACAGGAAAAGGTCTTCAGGGGACAAAGAGGGCAATCAATCAGGACTTGCGATTTTTATCGGAACGGTTATGGATGCGATTCCTGAGTCGATTATGATTGGGGCGAGTCTAATAGGACAAAACAGTGTGAGTGCTTTGCTTGTTATAGCCATCTTCATCAGCAATATCCCAGAAGGACTTTCTAGTACGACTGGACTGCTCAAAAGCAACTACTCTAAAAAGAAAATTCTTGTACTGTGGATCAGTGTGCTGGTGATTTCAACAGCTTGCTCCTTCGGCGGCTATGTTTTCCTTGATAATGCATCAGAAGAATTAATGGCTGCAATCGGTGCATTTGCGGGAGGAGGCATTATTGCCATGGTCGGCTCGACAATGATGCCAGAAGCATATGAAGAAGGCGGATCGGTTACAGGTTTAATCACAGCATTAGGACTGCTGACATCTCTCATTCTAGATTATTTCTCATGATTATTGTTAAGAGCATACCTTATCTGCACCATTGCATAATATGGTAAAATATAAGAAAAATAATCCACAAGGATGGTGCTTTAGAAATGAAGTTAGGATGGATCGGTTTAGGAAATATGGGTGTGCCAATCTCCTTGAATCTGTTGAAGGCAGGTCACAGTGTGACAGTATTCAACAGGACAGCATCAAAGGCGAGTGAGCTTATTTCGGCTGGAGCTGTTCAAGCACAATCACTTGAAGAGCTTGTACAAAGCAGTGATGTCGTTTTCACGATGGTTTCAGATGATGTAGCAGTTAAGGATTTATACTTTTCCAAAAGACTGCTGGAGTTAGCCAAGCCGGGCAAAATTTTCATTGATATGAGCACGGTCGCACCAGCTACCTCGAGGGAAATTTATACAGCGGCAAAGGATAAAGGAATCGGTTTCGTAGATGCTCCTGTATCTGGAAGTGTTGCCCCTGCAAAGGAAGGGAATCTGCTAGTGCTTGCAGGCGGCGAAGAAGAAACATACAACAAGGTGAAGGAGTTGTTTGAGCCGATCGGAAAAATGTCCATTTATTTAGGGGAAAGCGGATCTGGCAGCAATGCCAAGCTTGCTATCAACCTGCTTTTAGGCATCACTGTGCAAGGTATTGCGGAATCTGTTCTGTTTGCCGAGGAGCAAGGAATTAAAGTGGAGGACATGCTCACAATCATTAATGAAAGTGCAGTAGGAACTGCGATTTCTAAAATGAAAACACCAGCGATTCTAAAGGATGAGTATCCAGCTGCCTTTGCGTTGAAGCATATGGCAAAGGATTTGCGCCTTGCTAAGGAAACAGGAGAATTAAATGCAATTGGAAATTCTGCCTATCATACATACAAAAATGCCCTTGCCAGAGAGCTTGGAGAGTTGGATGTAATGGGAGTTATTAAGGAGCTTCGCAGTAAAAAATAAGAAAGAAAAATAGCTAGTAGAAACCCGCTCTAATTCCGGAGCGGTTTTTTTGCTTTTTTTCTAACCTTTACATTAACTCTGTTATAAAGAATGAAATTCCTAATTCGTATATCGCTCCTACTTTTCTTACTAACGTCTTTTTCTCCATGTATCTTATATTGTTTTCCGCTCTTATCACCA
>JAPSHL010000270.1 GCA_031179905.1 Bacillus sp. (in: firmicutes)
TATTGTCCAAATGCAGACAGACCCGATAGGGATGTTGCAAAAAAAACTTGTTGTAAACTGTGTAGTTAATACACTGACAAGCATATTGGAAGTACATAATGGACAACTGCTCGCCAACCCTCACTATAAACGACTTCTTGCTCCGTTTTTGGAAGAGATAACAGAAACCCTTGGCTGGAACCAACAAAGAAAAGACATATGCAAACAGTATGTTTGGAAGGTTATTGAGCAGACGGCCGCAAATAAGTCGTCCATGCTAAAGGACATAGAAGAAGGAAGAGAGACAGAAATCGATGCTATCCTAGGATATGTGTTGGATATTGCTGCACAGACAGACAGCCATGTTCCTTTATGTACAGCTTATTATGAGATGCTCAAAGGTAAAGAGCAAGAAAGGAAAGAAGGGATTTAATGTTTCAATTCACGTCGGCAGTCCTCAGTTTTTTCGTGGCATTTCCAGTTATCTGCTATCTTTTGATATTTATCCTGAGTAAACAAATCACGAAAAAACACAAACTATCTGTACATATTGCATTAGATATAAGTACGCTCTTTTTTATCATCTCTGTTCATTTCCTGATTGTAGCTATATGGGGAAAGTCAATGCTTTCTTATATTTTATTAGTGATTCTATTTATTGGCGTTTTCATTGTTATCCTTCATTGGAAAGTGAAACAAGAGATTGTTTATAAAAAAGCCTTCAGGGGATTTTGGAGAATTAATTTTCTGCTCTTTTTTTGTGCCTATCTTTTTTTAATGGCATATGGGCTCATCTACTATGTAATGAAACAGTTCGGCATATAAGCATATAGTACATACATGAAAGAAAAAGACAATTTCTAAGCAAAGTCTTTTTCTTTTTTTAAAAGAGAATGCTATACTCACTATGTGTGTAAAGTATAGGTTATTTTCTTAAAGCAATATTATAATTATGGACGGCATAAAATAATAAATAAAAATGAAAACTTTTTGATGAGAAAGGAAGTACATAAATGGAGATGGTAAATCTCTCGTTGCCAGCGGGGAATCAGTTTGTGACAGATTATTTATCACAGGACGATAAAGTAAAAAATTTTTATCATTATAGTTATAGTGATAAAGAGAGTTATTTTCAAAGGGTGAAGGAACTGGAGAAGAGACAGTTCATGAGAAGTGAATTAGCTGATCATATTGCTGGTTATATGAGAGCTTTCCCTCAATCAGAGAAAGTCCAGCAAAATATAGATCGCTTGAGAAAAGACAATAGTGTTGTTGTTATTGGCGGACAACAGGCTGGAATTCTCACAGGGCCGCTGTATTCTATACATAAAATCATCAGCATCATTCTGCTTGCAGAAAAGAAGGAGAAGGAGCTTGGAATACCTGTAGTCCCTGTCTTTTGGATTGCTGGTGAAGATCATGATTATTTGGAAGTAAACCATGTTTTTGTGCCGGGACCAGAGACGATGGAAAGAAAAACATTCCCGCAAAGGGTAGTTGAAAAGAAGATGGCATCCGACATTGAGTTGGATAAAGAAATTTGTTATGAGTGGGCAGAGAAGCTGATTAAGGCTGATGGTGAAACGAAGTATTCTCTAGAGCTTTTGGCGTTAGTAAAAGAGGCAGTTGACTCATCTCATACATTCGTTGATCTGTTCAGCTATTTAGTGATGCGCCTATTCCGGGAGTTTGGCTTGCTGATTGTTGATTCAGGTGATAAGAATTTGCGTGTTCTTGAAAAAGAAGTATTCTTAAACCAAATAGACAGGTTTAAAGAAATAGGAGAAGCTGTAAAAAAACAGCAAACTATTGTAACAGAAAACGGCTATTCAACAGTGATTGAGATGAGTGACAATCCTGTCAACCTCTTCTATTATGACGAAGACAATTCGGAAAGAATACTGCTTACATATGATGAAGAAAAGGCTCTGTTTGTCGGCAAGGATCAGACTGTTCATTTCACTTCAAAAGAATTGAAGGAAATCGCAAGCGAATTTCCCCATAAGCTTAGTAATAATGTAGTGACTAGACCAATCATGCAGGACTTTCTTTTCCCGACACTTGCTTTCATAGGCGGTCCAGGGGAAATTGCTTATTGGGGCGAACTGAAATTGGCATTTGAACAAATGAATATTAAAATGCCGCCAATCGTTCCACGTCTTAATATCACACTGCTAGAGCGATGTGTGGAAGCTGATTTGGAAGAGCTTGGTTTAACACTGTCTTCTGTTTTGCAGTCAGGCACAAAAGAAGCTTGTAATTCATTCCTTGCCTCTGTCAGCAATGACAAGGTAGATGAGCTCATTGTACAGCTAAAAGCAGACATAACAAATAAATACAAAGATTTGCATAGTGAAATGGAAACAGATATGAAAGGCTTGCTTCCTTTGCTTCAAAAAAATGAAAATCTGCTGCTAAATCAAGTTGATTTTCTTTCTAAAAAGGTAGAGCTGAATTTGAAGACGAAACATGAAGTGATTCTTAACAAATATTCACGAATTGAACGATGTATTAGGCCAGATGGTATACCGCAAGAACGTGTGTGGAATATTTTCTACTTTTTGAATCATTTTGGTCTTGATTTCCTTGAAGATGTGCTGAAGCTGCCGATGGAGTTTGATGGCAGTCATAAGGTGGTTAAATTGTAATAATTGTTGCTGTCCTGTTAAAAAGGGCAGCTTTTTTTGCGTTTATCAGGCAAAAACAAACATTTTTCTTCAAATATGCAGTAAAACAGCCGAAATAAAAGGCGAAACTGCAAAATTTGCGTATAAAAATACAGGGATATCTCTTGCAGGAAATGAATAATACAGATAGAATTTATGTATCAGTGGTGGAAAGTGGGGGATTGTGGTACATTGAGGTTAGAAGGTGGGGGTTGCAGGTATGTTTATGGGCGAATATCAACATAATGTAGACGCCAAAGGACGTTTGATCGTACCTGCGAAATTTAGGGACCATTTAGGTGAAACCTTTATTTTAACCCGCGGACTTGATCAATGTTTATTCGGTTATCCGCTCTCTGAATGGGAGATAATAGAAGAAAAGTTAAAGGCACTTCCTTTAACGAAAAAGGATGCCCGTGCTTTTACACGTTTTTTCTTTTCTGGGGCCACAGAATGCGAGCTTGATAAACAAGGGCGTATTAATATTGCTTCCCCGCTTATGCAATATGCCAAGCTGGAGAAGGAATGCATTGTTTTAGGTGTATCCAATCGCATCGAGATTTGGAGTAAATCTCTCTGGGAAGAATATTTTTCAGAATCAGAGGATTCTTTTGCGGAAATTGCAGAAAATATGATTGGCTTTGATATTTAAAAATTGATTTTAGAATAATCTATAGACAGGTGGACAACATGTTTAAACATACTACAGTATTGCTGAATGAGGCCGTAGAAGGCTTGAATATACAACCAGATGGCATTTATGTCGACTGTACGCTTGGTGGTGCAGGACACAGTGAACTGATCCTTTCCAGACTATCTGACAAAGGCAGACTGATTGCATTTGACCAGGATGAGACAGCTATCATGAATGCTGAGAAAAAACTCGAGCCTTATAAGGAAAAGCTGACAATCGTCAAAAGTAACTTCAGCAATTTAAAGGAAGAAATACATAATCTAGGAATAACGCATGTGGATGGGGTGCTTTACGATTTAGGTGTTTCCTCTCCGCAGCTTGATACACCAGAGCGAGGCTTTAGCTATCATCATGATGCCCCTCTTGATATGAGAATGGATAGTGACGCAGATATTTCTGCATACGATGTTGTGAATAATTGGAAGTATGAGGATTTAGTTAGAATATTTTTCCGTTACGGAGAAGAGAAATTTTCGAAGCAAATTGCCCGCAAGATTGAAGCGGCAAGGGAAACGAAGCCTGTTGAAACTACAGGGGAGCTTGTTGAATTAATCAAAGAGGCTATTCCTGCTCCTGCAAGACGAAAAGGCGGACATCCGGCGAAGCGAGTATTCCAGGCAATTAGGATTGCTGTCAATGATGAATTGGGCGTTTTTGAAGACTCAATCGGACAAGCTATTTCATTGTTAAATCAGGGCGGAAGAATTAGTGTCATTACCTTCCATTCCCTTGAAGATAGAATTTGCAAGGCTGCTTTCAAAAAGGCGAGCGATTTACCTAACTTACCGCCAGGATTACCGGTAATACCTGATGAGTTTCAGCCAGATTTGAAGCTTATTACAAGAAAACCGATTGTTCCGTCTGAAGTAGAACTTGAAGAAAACAACAGAGCAAGATCTGCGAAGCTTCGCATTGCAGAGAAATTATAAAAAACTTTAGGAGGTATAAAATGAGCAATTTAGCGCGAAAGCTGCAGCAGGAACAGTTTCAACAAGAAGAAAAACAAACAATCAAAAAGGTAATAAAGCAAACTAAATCATTATTATCTCCTGGAGAAAAGCTGCTTGGAATTGCTTTCGTCGCATTGCTGTGCATTGGCGGTGTGAAAATTGTCAGCAACCAAGCAGAAATTTATCAAGTGAACAAGGAGATACAAGTGGCCGAAGGCTCAATTTCTAAGATGGAGAAGTCCAATAAGGAATTGGATATAGAAGTTAAAGATTTGAGCAGCTTTGAAAGAATAAGGGAAGTGGCAGAAAAACTTGGCCTTGATTTCAGTAAAGATAATGTAAAGGTTGTGCAATAAAGAATGATTCGAAAGCAGCAGAATATTAACCTTGGAGCAGCCGTCTTGTTTTTATTTTTCTGTCTGCTCTTTTTTATTTTAATCGTCCGGTTTGCTGTCATTCAATCGACAGGCAAAGTTTCTGGTGAGGTGCTTGCGAAAGAAGCA
>JAPSHL010000048.1 GCA_031179905.1 Bacillus sp. (in: firmicutes)
GGCAAATATAGCAATTGGCAGCAGCAAGCTGGGCTTAAAAGCTGGTTTTATCGGAAAAATTGCTGATGATCAGCATGGCCGCTTTATTAAGAGCTATATGCAGGGTGTCGGCATCGATGTTTCTAATATAGTGACAGATAAAGAGGGACATAAGACAGGCTTAGCATTTACAGAAATTAAAAGCCCTGATGAATGCAGCATCCTTATGTATCGTGATGATGTAGCAGATTTGTATCTAGAGCCTTCTGAAGTTAACGAAGAATATATCAAAAGAGCAAAGCTGCTGCTTGTATCGGGAACAGCCCTTGCTGCAAGCCCATCTAGAGAAGCTGTAATTAAGGCTGTTCAACTCGCTAAGAAGAACGATGTCAAGATAGCGTTTGAATTGGATTATCGTCCATATACATGGAAATCACCGGAAGAAACTGCTGTGTATTATTCTCTTATTGCAGAGCAAGCGGAAATCATTATTGGGACGCGTGATGAGTATGATGTGATGGAAAACAGGAAAGATGGACGCAATCATGAAACAGTGCAGGACCTTTTTGGCAAAAGTGCTGAATTGGTCGTCATCAAGCATGGTGTTGACGGATCATACGCTTATGTGAAATCAGGTGATGTCTTCCGTGCACAAGCATATAAGACGAATGTACTGAAAACTTTTGGAGCGGGAGATTCCTATGCATCTGCTTTCCTGTATGCCTTAATTTCTGGAAAAAATGTAGGAGAAGCACTGAAATACGGAAGTGCTTCTGCATCAATTGTTGTTAGCAAGCACAGTTCATCTGAGGCAATGCCGCAAGTGGAAGAAATTGAGGAACTAATCGCAAAAAATGAAAAAATCGAAGCATCAAGATAGGAGGCGTAAGAATGGAAACGATTCGTTTGACAACTGCACAAGCGCTGGTTAAGTTTTTAAATCAGCAGTATATCCATGTTGATGGAAAAGAATTTCCTTTTGTAGAGGGAATCTTCAACGTATTTGGTCACGGAAATGTATTAGGGATTGGTCAAGCACTTGAACAGGACTCAGGACATTTAAAAGTTATCCAAGGGAAGAACGAACAAGGCATGGCACATGCAGCGATTGCTTACAGCAAGCAAATGCTTAGACAGAAGATATTTGCTGTTTCCACTTCTTCTGGTCCTGGCTCAGCCAATGTCATTACTGCAGCTGCCACAGCACATGCTAATAACATTCCTGTCTTGTTTATTCCAGCTGACACTTTTGCATCAAGACAGCCAGATCCTGTTTTGCAGCAAATGGAGCAAGAATACAGCATTGCTGTGACAACAAATGATGCATTTTTGCCTGTTTCCCGCTACTGGGACCGCATCACTCGTCCAGAACAGCTGATGTCAAGCCTTCTGCGCGCATTTGAAGTGATGACAGATCCAGGGAAGGCTGGCCCGGCAACGATTTGTATCGCCCAAGATGTGGAAGGAGAAGCATTCGATTACGATGTGAAGTTCTTTGAAAAAAGAGTTCATTATATAGATCGGAAAGCCCCTCATGAACGAGAGCTAGAGGGAGCTGTCAAGCTGATAAAATCCTCTAAAAAACCGCTTATTCTGGTAGGCGGTGGTGCGAAATATTCAGAGGCAAGAGAAAGCTTAATGGCATTTTCTGAAAAATACAATATACCGCTTGTTGAAACACAGGCAGGCAAATCGACAGTAGAAAGTGACTTCAAAAACAATCTTGGCGGTATGGGCATAACAGGTACTCTCGCTGCTAATAAAGCAGCAAAAGAAGCAGATCTTATTATCGGTATTGGCACAAGATACACAGATTTTGCGACATCTTCTAAAACTGCCTTTGATTTTGCTTCAGCTAAGTTTTTAAACATCAACGTAAGCAGAATGCAAACATATAAATTTGATGCCTTCCAAGTTGTAGCGGATGCAAAAACAACACTTGACCGCTTATTCCCGCTTCTTGAAGGCTATGAAAGTGAATTTGGAAGCAGAATCGGCCAATTGAAAGACGAGTGGCTGGCAGAAAGAGAGCGATTGGGTAAGGTTGAATTCAACCGTGAAGCTTTTAATCCAGAAATTAAAAATCACTTTTCACAAGAGATACTTAATGAATATGCTGACGCTCTTAATACAGAGTTAGCCCAAACAACAGCATTGCTTGCTATTAATGAAACAGTCGCGCCGGACAGTACGGTAATCTGTTCTGCAGGTTCATTACCAGGCGACTTGCAGCGCTTATGGCACTCTAGTACACCGAATACATACCATCTTGAATACGGCTATTCATGTATGGGTTATGAAATTTCCGGAGCATTAGGTGTTAAACTGGCAGATCCTTCAAAAGAAGTTTATTCCTTTGTTGGAGACGGCAGCTTTCTTATGCTGCATTCTGAGCTTGTGACATCCTTGCAATATAAGCAAAAAATTAATGTCCTCTTGTTCGATAATTCAGGCTGGGGATGTATCAACAATCTGCAGATGGATCATGGCAGCGGCAGTTTCGATTGTGAGTTCCGCGATGCAGATAATCAGATTATGAATATTGACTATGCTAAAGTGGCAGAAGGCTATGGAGCAAAGGTTTATCGAGCCAACACAGTTGAGGAATTAAAAGCAGCATTAGAAGATGCGAAAAAACAGGAGATCTCTACATTGATTGAAATGAAAGTGCTACCAAAGACGATGACAGACGGCTATGACAGCTGGTGGAATGTTGGCGTAGCTGAAGCCTCCAACATGAAAAGTGTCCAAAAAGCTAATGACTCCAGGAAGGCAAAACTTCAAGAAGCTAATCAATATTAAAAGGGGAGAATGGGGATGGGGACTCAAATCTTATGGGGTATTGCACCGATAGGCTGGCGCAATGATGATATTCCCGAAATTGGTGCCGGCAATACATTGCAACACTTGCTGAGTGATATTGTAGTTGCAGGTTTTCAAGGTACAGAAGTAGGCGGCTTTTTCCCAGAACCAAGTGTATTGAATAAAGAGCTTGGTTTGCGAAACTTAAAGATAGCTGGGAAATGGTTCTCAAGTTTTATCATCCGAGATGGCATCGAATTAGCAGCTGAAGCGTTCCATGAGCATTGTAAATATTTACAGGAAGTGAATGCGTCTGTAGCTGTTGTTTCTGAACAGACATACAGTGTGCAAGGCACATCTGAAAATGTATTTTTGACAAAGCCTTTCTTTACCGATCAAGAATGGAGCCTGTTATGTGGCGGCTTAAATGAACTTGGTAAAATTGCTGAATCTTATCAATTGAAACTCGTCTATCACCATCATATGGGAACTGGAGTTCAGACATTAGCGGAGATAGACCGCTTGATGGATAATACTGATGCCAATCATGTACATCTTCTTTATGATACAGGCCATATTTTCGTATCTGACAGAGATTATATGACATTGCTTATGAAACACAGAGACCGTATCAAGCATGTTCATTTTAAAGATGTCAGAGAAAATGCACTTACAGAATGCACTAATGAAGGTCTGTCATTTCTGCAATCCTTCCTGCGGGGCATGTTTACAGTGCCGGGGGATGGCTGCATTGATTTTACAGAAGTGTATGCCTACTTGCTTGAGACGAATTACAGCGGCTGGATTGTGATTGAAGCAGAACAAGATCCAGCTGTCGCAAATCCTTTAGAATATGCTCTTATTGCCAGAAACTATATTAACCAGAAATTGCTTGGCAAAACATACACAGAAGAGGGGAATGTTGTATGACCACAAGCAAGGATACCCATAAAAAACACTTGAAGAAAATTACCATTATCTCTACATTCGGGGGGCTGCTGTTCGGCTATGATACAGGCGTCATAAATGGGGCCCTCCCCTTTATGTCAGAAGCAGATCAGTTAAATCTTACTCCCTTTACAGAAGGGCTTGTCACAAGTTCACTCTTGTTCGGAGCTGCTTTTGGAGCAATGTTTGGCGGTAGATTATCTGACCATCATGGACGCAGGAAGAATATTCTTTATCTTGCTATCTTATTTATCTTTGCTACATTAGGCTGTACTTTTGCACCAAGTGTAGAATTGATGGTTACCTTCCGTTTCATCTTAGGTCTTGCTGTCGGCGGAGCTTCAGTGACTGTTCCTGCTTTCCTGGCGGAAATGTCGCCTGCTGAAAATAGGGGGAGAATGGTAACACAGAATGAATTGATGATTGTATCAGGACAGCTGCTCGCGTTCACTTTCAACGCTATCTTAGGAAACACACTCGGCGATACGGCTCATGTTTGGAGATATATGCTTGTAATAGCATCACTTCCTGCTGTATTCCTATGGTTTGGAATGCTAGTTGTTCCTGAAAGTCCGCGCTGGCTTGCCTCTAAAGGCCGAATTGGCGATGCACTCCGTGTGCTGCAAAAGGTAAGGGCGGAAGCAAGAGCACAAGCAGAGCTGAAAGAAATTCAAAAATCACTATCCGACCAGTCTCAAATGAAAAAGGCGACTTTTAAAGATTTGAATGTACCGTGGGTCCGCAGAATTGTGTTTATCGGTTTGGGAATTGCTGTTGTACAGCAAATAACAGGTGTTAATTCAATTATGTATTATGGAACAGAAATATTAAAGGATGCCGGTTTTGAGACAAGAGCAGCTTTAATAGGTAATATTGCAAACGGTGTCATATCAGTTGTTGCTACTTTTGTTGGAATTTGGCTCCTAGGTCGGGTTGGACGTCGTCCAATGTTGATTACAGGACAAATCGGCACAACAATCGCCTTGTTGTTAATCGGAATCTTTTCTCTTACTATGGAAGGATCACCAGTATTGCCATATATCGTCTTATCCTTGACTGTAACCTTTTTAGCCTTCCAGCAAGGAGCTATCTCACCAGTAACTTGGCTCATGCTTTCGGAAATTTTCCCGCAAAGGCTTAGAGGACTTGGGATGGGGGTGACAGTGTTTTGCTTGTGGATCACAAACTTTTTAGTCGGTTTGCTGTTCCCTGTATTGATGGCAGGAATTGGACTGTCAACAACATTCTTCGTTTTTGTCGGACTAGGAATCATTGCGATTGCATTTGTCAAAAAGTATTTGCCGGAAACAAAGGATCGCACATTAGAAGAACTAGAAGAAGATTTCCGCAATTATGGGAAGAAAATTTCAGACGACACTATCCCGGAGGCGAAGTAAGATTCTGTGGAAATTTTGTAAGCGCATTCTAATTTAAATACTTAATAGAAAAGAGGATGAAAGTTATGACATTGAATATTGGGGTAATTGGTACAGGTGCAATTGGGCGTGAACATATTAAGAGAATTACAAATACGCTGTCAGGCGGCAAAATCGTAGCTGTTACTGACGTAAATCAGGAATCGGCAAAACAGGCAGTTGAACAGTATGGACTGGATGCTGTTGTTTATCCTGATGATGTGTCTTTAGTTGCTGCAAATGGCGTCGATGCTGTATTTGTAACTAGCTGGGGACCTGCCCATGAGGCAAGTGTGCTCGCAGCTATCAGTGCAGGCAAATATGTGTTTTGTGAAAAGCCGTTGGCAACAACTGCAGAAGGCTGCATGAGAATTGTTGAAGCAGAAATGAAGCATGGCAAACGATTAGTGCAAGTTGGGTTTATGCGTCGTTATGACAGCGGTTATGTTCAGCTAAAAGAAGCAATTGATAATAAATTTGTCGGAGAGCCGCTGATGATCCACTGTGCTCACCGCAATCCAGAAGTTAATGAAATGTATACAACCGATATGGCGATCTCAGACACATTAATACATGAGATTGATGTCCTTCATTGGTTAGTAGATGATGACTATAAATCTGTTCAAGTTCTGTTCCCGAGAAAATCGAAATATGCTCACGAAAATTTAAGAGACCCGCAAATCGTCCTATTAGAAACACAAACAGGTATCATTATTAATGTAGAAATTTCTGTAAATTGCCAATACGGCTATGATATTCAATGTGAGGTAGTTGGTGAAGATGGGATTGTTAAACTTCCTGAATTCCAGAGCATCACATACCGCAAAAATGCAACATTAGGTTCCAATATATTAGAAGATTGGAAGCAGCGCTTTATTGATGCATATGATACGGAGCTTCAGGATTTTATGGATTCTATTAAAAAGACTGGCGAACCGAACGGTCCAACAGCATGGGATGGCTATATAGCCCAAGTCACTGCAGATGCATGCATTAAATCGCAGCAATCAGGCGGAAGAGAAGAAGTTGTGTTAGAAGAAAAACCTGATTTCTATAAAAAAGGTTTAGAAGCTGCAAGTCTATAATCTATTAAATATATAGTGATTACACTGTGAGGGGATTTCCCCCTTACACGCATAATTTATAAATTTACAAAGGGAAGAGGTTAAAAATATGAGATTAGCATACGATCCATCACACTTTAGGGATAATACAGGTTTAAAAGAAACAATTGACAATGTGGCGAGACTTGGCTACGAATATGTAGAGCTTTCCCCGCGCAAGGATTTCATCTGGTTTTATGAATATCCAAAGGTTGATAAGCAGCTAATCAAGGATTTAAAGAGATATTGCTCAGATGCAGGGGTGAAAATTTCATCTGTATTACCTGTACAGCAATGGTCTTCCCCAAATGAATTAGAACGGCAGGCTGCAGTGAGAAACTGGAAGCGATGCATTGAAATCACATCTGATTTGGGTGTTGATTTAATGAACAGTGAATTTGCTGGTGATAAAACCCGACCAACAGAAAGTGAAGCATCATTTATTCGCTCCATGGATGAGCTTATGCCTATTTTCGAAAAAGAAGGAATTGCTCTTAATCTGCAATCACATCCGCATGACTTTATCGAACTGAATATTGAGGCAGTAAGGATGATTCGTGCATTGGATAAGGATTGGATTAAGCTTGTTTATTCTGTGGCACATGCTTTCTTCTATGATGACGGCATTGGCGATATCGGTAAACAGCTGGATGAGGCAAAGGACTTGCTGGCACATGTATTGATTGCAGACACATTAAACCATAAAGCAGCATTTGGGTTGCGCTATATTGTTAATCCGCCGAATGCAAATGTAACTGTTCACCAGCACTTGAATCCAGGTGAAGGTGAAATTGATTTTGATACACTATACCGCAAATTAAGGGAATTTAATTTTGACGGCATTATAACAAATTCTGTTTTTGCCTATCCGGATAAACCAGACTGGTCCAATGAAGTGACATTGAGATCCATTAAAGAAGGATTAGGATTATCAGCAGTTAAATAAGGAGGATTGTAATAATGAAAATAGGATTAAATCAAGGGACAACATTAGAAAATTCAAGTTTGGAAAAGGACTTAGAGCTATGTGAGAAATACGGCTATGACTATATTGAAATCCGATCAATCGACCAGCTGAAAGACTACTTAAAAACACATACTCTAAAAGATTTAGCTGATTACTTCCAAACTCATCATATTAAGCCACTGTCTTTAAATGCGCTAGTATTCTTCAATAACCGCACAGAAGAAGAATATGCAGCTATCCGTGAAGAGTTTAAGGAAATGCTTGAAATTGCAAAAGTAATTACTTGTAAGAATATTGTAGTAGTACCTCTAGTTTCTGAACAGAAGATTTTACGAAAAGACATTATAAGCAGCAGTGTCGAGACGTTGAGAGATTTGTCTGACTTGGCAGAACCGTATGGTGTGAATTTAGCACTTGAGTTTATCGGCCATCCACATGCCACAATTAATACATTGGAATTTGCCAATCAAGTGGTCAAGAAAGTTGACAGACATAATGTCGGTATTGTCTATGACACATTCCAATATTATGCGATGAATTCGACGTTGGAAAGCTTGAAAAACACAGATCCTTCGAAAATATTTATCTTTCATATTAATGACGTCGAAGATTATCAGCCTGGCATTATGATGGACGTTGATCGAGTATATCCTGGACATGGCGTAATGGATTTGGATAGTATTCTCCCTATTTTAAAAGACAAGGGTGTAGAACATGTGTCTGTTGAACTCTTCCGACCAGAATACTATAAGCTTGATGCCGAAGAAGTTATCAAAACTGCAAAAGAAACAACACTGCAAGTGATTTCAAAGCATTTTGAAGTGGAAAAAGCGCTTTAAGTTTTGGGAAAGAAAATAAATAGATGGAGGTGTAGCAATGGCGATTGTTTCAATGCATGATATGTTGAGAAAAGCGAAAGAACAAAAATATGCTGTCGGTCAATATAATATGAACAGCTTTCAGTGGGTTCAAGCAATTTTACAGGCGGCACAAGAAGAGCAAGCACCAGTCATTGTTGCCGCTTCCGACCGGTTAGTTGATTATTTGGGAGGGTTCAAAATCATTGCAGCTGGTGTATCTGCATTAGTAGATGAATTAGAGATTACTGTGCCAGTAGCCCTCCATTTAGATCACGGCAAAAGTGTGGCAAGATGCAAGCAAGCAATAGATGCGGGCTTTAGTTCCGTCATGATTGACGGCTCTCATTCACCAATTGCAGAAAATATCAGGATGACGAGAGAAGTGGTCGATTATGCTAAAAACTTCGGCGTATCTGTTGAGGCAGAGGTAGGTACTGTCGGTGGAAATGAGGATGGATTGATCGGTGGCATTTCCTATGCAGATCCAGATCAGTGTTTGCAGCTGGTTAATGAAACTGGTATTGACGCACTGGCAGCAGCATTAGGATCAGTGCATGGACCTTATAAAGGTGAGCCGATCCTTGGATTTAAGGAGATGGAGCATATTTCCCGGATTACAAATGTACCGTTAGTCCTACATGGCGGGTCTGGAATTCCGCTGCATCAAATACAAAAATCAATTGAACTAGGCCATGCAAAAATAAACGTTAACACAGAATGCCTACAAGCATGGGCTCGGGCTGTTCGGGAACTGCTCTTACAGGATGAAAATGTCTATGACGCTAGAACTATTCTTGCACCAGGGCAGGCAGCAATTATCTCCACAGTGAAAAACAAAATGAAAGAATTTGGAACAAGCCGAAAAGCTGTGAAGCTCGAAGTGTAAACCTTAAACAAGTAAATATTGGATGAAAAAAAGCTTATTGTGAAACCTAATCACAATAAGCTTTTTTATTTTGTCAGAAGAAACCAAAAATGAAAACGCATTACTTTTTAATTGACAACATGTATATACATGTTATCATAAATGTATAACCTGTATATACAGGATTCATAAATGCAAATAATGGCGGTGTATATAGATGAAACAAACATGGTGGGAAAAGGCAGTTGTATATCAAATATATCCAAAAAGCTTTAATGATACTACTGGTAACGGTGTTGGTGATATTCAAGGTATCGTGGAAAAACTTGACTATTTGCATAAGCTCGGTGTGGATGTCATTTGGTTAACGCCAATTTATGCTTCTCCCCAAAGAGATAACGGCTACGATATTAGTGATTATTTCTCCATTCATCCTGAATACGGTACGATGGAGGATTTTGACTTATTGCTGAGTGAGGCACATAAAAAAGGCATTAAGGTTATTATGGATATTGTAGTAAACCATACGTCAACAGAGCATGAATGGTTTAAACAAGCAGCTTCATCCAAGGATAATCCATACAGAAATTATTATATTTGGAAAGACGGCAAAGAAGATGGAAGTGAACCTAATAATTGGCAATCAAAGTTCGGCGGAAATGCATGGCAGTTTGATGAAAAAACAGGTCAATACTATCTTCATTTGTTTGATGTCACACAGGCTGACTTAAACTGGGAAAATGAAGAACTGCGCAATAAAATTTATGAAATGATGAACTTTTGGTTTGAAAAGGGCGTGGATGGCTTCAGATTGGATGTTATCAACTTGATTTCAAAAGACCAGGAATTTCCAGATGACTTTGTTGGAGACGGAAGAAGATTTTATACAGACGGACCAAGAGCCCATGAATTTATTCATGAGATGAACAAGGAAGTATTCTCAAAATATGATTCCATGACAGTTGGCGAAATGTCGTCAACAACATTGGAACATTGCATTCAGTATTCAAACCCAAAACGGCAAGAGCTTAGCATGACATTTAACTTTCACCATTTAAAGGTGGATTATCCAAATGGGGAAAAATGGGCGTTAGGCGATATGGATTTCTTTGCTTTGAAGGGAATTTTATCTAATTGGCAAACGGGCATGAATAAAGGCGGAGGCTGGAATGCGCTGTTTTGGTGTAATCATGACCAGCCCCGGGTCGTTTCAAGGTATGGCAATGATAAGGAATACCATAAGGAATCAGCAAAAATGCTGGCTACAGTTATTCATATGATGCAGGGAACGCCTTATATATACCAGGGGGAAGAGTTTGGGATGACAGATCCTAAATTCAATTCTATTGAAGATTACCGGGATGTTGAATCCATTAATATGTTTAATATCTTAAAAGAAGCGGGAAAAACAGAAGAAGAAATACTAGAGATATTAAGACGTAAATCTCGTGATAACTCAAGAACTCCTGTACAATGGAATGGAAAGGCGAATGCGGGCTTCACATCGGGCACACCATGGATTAATACAGCTAGAAACTATCAAGAAATAAACGCAGAGGCAGCCTTAAAGGATACTGATTCGATATTCTACCATTATCAAAAGTTGATATCTTTGAGAAAAGAGTACGATATTGTTACAAATGGCGATTATGAGTTATTGCTTCCAGATCATCCACAGCTTTTTGCTTATGTCCGTTCCAATGAGGCGGAAAAGCTGATTGTGGTTAATAATTTTTATGAAACGCACATTTCTTTCGAATTGCCGAAACATATAGAAATCGAAGGATATACACAAAACATGCTGTTATCAAATTACTCTGACTCAAAAATGGACTTAGAGAAAATCGAATTGCGTCCATACGAATCAATCGTGTTCCATTTAAAAAAATAACATACGTCAGCAAAATTCATGGAGGTGCAATATGTTCAAAAACCTGTTCAAGAAAAACCAGTCCAATGCAGATGAGAGTTCATTTATCCTTCCGTTAGAAGGAAAGCTTCTTCCGATTGAGGAAGTGCCAGATCCAGTATTTTCACAAAAAATGATGGGAGACGGTGCAGCCATCGATCCAACAAATGGTACCCTTATCTCGCCAGTTACGGGAACAGTCATTAATGTTTTTCCTACAAAGCATGCCATTAGTCTGACAGACAATAATGGAAGAGAAATACTGATTCATATAGGGTTAGATACTGTTACATTAAAAGGCGAAGGTTTCACATCACTGGTAACTGACGGCGACAAGGTGAAACAAGGTCAAAAATTAATGGAAATTGATTTTGAGGCGATAAAGGACAAGGTTCCTTCTATTATTACTCCAATTATTTTCACAAATCTCAAGGAAAACGAAAAAGTAGTTATTGAGGACAATAATATAAAGATTGTGTAATTTTCTAAAAGGCACGGAGAATTCTCCATGCCTTTTTTTCATGGTCCGCCTCGCATGACAGCATGATTCGGAATCGTATATACTTAGTTTACAAGAATTAAAGGCTAGTGAGGAGAGGCATATGAACAGCATCTTATTTGATTTGCATACACATCACGACAGATGTGGTCATGCAATTGGGAAAATGGAAGAGTATATTAAGGCGGGGATTGACAAGGGCCTGCACTTTATTGGCATCTCAGATCATTCCCCTTTGTTCTTTCATAAGGAAGATCGGCCATTCCCTCGTTACTCAATGGGAAAAAGTGAGTTTGTTCACTATGTAAAAGAAGTGCTGAAGCTGAAGGAAGCCTATAAAGAAAAAATTCATGTTCTGCTTGGAGTGGAAAGTGATTATTATCCACATCTTCTTCATATATACAAAAAAGAATATGATAAATATCCCTTTGATTATATTATCGGTTCTGTTCATTATGTGAACGGAAAAAGTATTTTTGATAAAAGTAGATGGCCAGGGCTGACAGCGGAACAGCAAGTTCAAGAGAAGGAGGATTACTACAGATTAATTCAGGGATCAGCAAAAAGCGGTGTTTTCCAAATACTAGGTCATATTGATGCAATGAAAGGATATTATCCATCCTTTTCTGCGATTCAAACACCAATCTTAGATGAGACTCTGAAAATAATTGGCGAATCAGGTGTGTCAATTGAAGTAAATACATCAGGTAAAATGAAGGATGTAGGCGGGTGGTACCCATCTGATGACATGTTAGAGCGTGCTTTTTATTATAATGTTGACATTACATTTGGATCAGATTCCCATTCTCCCGATCGAATTGGTGATGACTTGTTCGATGTTCAGAAGAAGCTCAAACAGATTGGTTATAAAGAAATGGTCTATTATGTTGGGCAGAATAGACAAACAGCGCCACTATAAAAGAGGAATGCAGGAAACCTGCATTCCTCTTTTTTATTCAAACGGGTAACGTATTCCCCATTGATTGCGAACATCTGTCATAATTTCCATTACGTCAACTGTTAATGGCAGTGTACTTTCCTCTTCCTTTTCAGCAACAAATCGCTCCATATCTTCAATTTCATAATGCAAAGCCTTGGAGCTATCACCTGCTTCAATAGCCTCTTGCGTACCATTTAAATAATGAATCGTCGCTTTATCAGCTCTGGGGAAATCAGGAACCATAATATATCCATTGTCGCCTGCAACAATTCCAAGCTTCTGCGTTTTAGCTCTCATAGCAAGTGTGACGACAGCCATTTCGTCCTCTTTGTTTTTAAGGATAATTCCTGATTGTTCATCAGCGCCTGTTGAATATTTATTTACTGTTGTCAGAATTTCATGAGGCTGACTGGAGAGAAATGACCTTGCAAATGTTAGGGCGTATGTACCGATATCAAGCAAGGCGCCGCCAGCCAGCTCCATATTAAAAAAGCGGTTTGAAGGATCATCTTCCTTAGAGCTGCCAAAGAGTACATTAACCATTTTTAATTTGCCAATACTGCCTGAAGCAATTCGATGGTGCAGTTCTTTATACAAAGGCATATGGTAAATGGTCATTGCCTCTGCTAATACAAGCTGTTTTTCTTTGGCCAAGCTTACCGCATCAAGTAGCTGGTCCGAGCTTACAGTAATTGCTTTCTCACAAAAGACATGTTTATTGTTTTCTAGACATTTCATGATGTATTCATAGTGGTTAGAGTGTGGGGTTGCAATATAGACAACATCGATTTTGTCATCGTGAAGCATTTCCTCATAACTGCCGTATGCTTTTGTAATATTGTATTTCTTCGCAAACTGTTCTGCTTTTTCTAATGTCCGTGAACCGACTGCATATATGCTGCCATGAATATCTTTCAATGCTCCTGCGAAATCTGCAGCAATAATACCAGGTCCAAGGATGGCCCAATTCAATTTTTGCATAAGCTCACCTCTTTAATAGATTCAAAGTCGCCTATTAGTTAATTCCCTGTACTATTCCATTGCAAACCATTTGCGTAAGTTATTTCCAGTTCTACATCTTAAAGTGTAAACAAAATATTATACCGGATTTGTCGATTAATTACAAGAATAATAAATTTTAAGAAGAGCTAATTATTTATAGCTAAATGGACGATACAGGTAATAGGGGATATAAATAATAAATGAGGAGAGAGAAAGGCATGAAATGGATTACAAATAGTAAAATTTCTATAAAAATATTAATGATTATTGTATTTAGTGCGATCTCATTAATTACAGTCGGGTTCTATGCTATAAATGGCATGAAAAAAATGGCTGAAGGATCAGATGAAATGTATAATGACCGCCTAATTCCCAATACATGGGTAGCTAAAATTGTAAGCGATGACCAGGCGACAGATCGGTTTGTCTTGGAGCTGATGTTAAATGAGGATGAGTCAAGAAATGGTCAGCTTAACGAGCTGTTTACGAAAACAAGAGATGAAATGGGTCAATATATAAGCAAATTAGAACAGCTGGATTTATCCTCTGAGGAAAAAACAGCGCTTGAAAATTACAAACAATTACTGACTGATGTCAGCAAAATAACAAATGAAGCTCTTGCACTTGCAATGGATAACAAAAATGCGGAAGCATATCGTCTTTATTCCGAACAAGTAATAACAAAACGGGAAGAAATGACAGATCTTCTAGAATCATTACAACAGGCTAATGAAGACCAGGCAAGCAAAATTGCTCAGGAAAACAAAGAAAATTATGATGCAACACTAGTGCTTTCCATCAGCATTATTGCCGTGTTCTTAGTGCTGTCAGTATTATTCGGTTTATATATTTCTAGAACAATAGCAAATCCAATTAAGAAGCTAAAGAGTTTAATGGAAAAAGGAGAAAATGGTGATTTTTCTGGAAGAGCTGACTATGCTTCGAAGGATGAAGTAGGCTCCCTGTCTGCCAGCTTCAATAGTATGGCAGACGGAATTAAAGAACTTGTTGAAACAATCGGTGAAACATCTCAAGCTCTTGCTTCCTCTTCTGAGGAATTAAGTGCAAGTTCAGAGGAAAGCAGTAAAGCAAGTGAGCATATTTCAGAGACAATACAGGAACTCGCATCAAGCTCAGAGGATCAGATGAGATTAATGGCATCAAGCTCAGAGGGAATCAGCAATGTGACAGCTAACACGGAAAAAATCTCTGGAAACGCCGAAAAAGTAGCACAAACAGCATCTTCTACAGCTGAAGCGTCAAAAGAAGGATTGCAAAACATTGAAGAAGTAACTGCTCAAATGAATTCAATCAATACGAATGTTGGTAATCTGGCGATGTCAATAGATACGTTAGAAGGACGTATTAAAGAAATCGGAGAAATCACAAAGGCAATTACGGACATCTCTTCACAGACAAACTTGCTTGCGCTTAATGCTGCAATTGAAGCAGCAAGAGCAGGTGAGCAAGGCAAAGGATTTGCTGTTGTCGCAGATGAAGTAAGAAAGCTGGCTGAACAGTCTGCCCAATCTGCAGAACAAATCACAAGTCTTATCGGTCAAATACAAGTTGATACGAGAGTTACGATCCAATCGATGTCTTCTGCGAAAAAGGAAGTAGATTTAGGGCTAAACATTGTGCAAAATGCTGGGGAATCGTTTGGAAAAATAGAAGTGTCTGTTCTTGATCTAGTCAGCTTGTTTGAAGAAGTGTTCACATCACTAAAAGAATTAAAGGATAACACAGATGTTATTAATGTATCTGTAATGGAAGTAAATACAATGGCAGGGGAAGCGGCAGCAAATACTGAAAATGTGTCAGCTGCAACAGAAGAGCAAGTGGCTTCAATGGAAGAGATTGCTGCATCGTCATCTTCTCTAGCGAATCTTGCGGAAAGTCTTCAAGAGCTTATCCGGAAGTTTAAAGTATAAAAATGGGGATCCCTAAAAAAGGCAAAGGTAGCAATGCTGCTTTGCCTTTTTATATGCGTACACATAAGTCGGGTTAAACCTCTAATATGGCAGCATTCACGAAACCAGTTTTTTTAATGATACGATTAAATTGCATTTTTAGCATTGGACTTTTATTAATAATCAGAATCATACTTTTACATCCTGTTTCCTAATAAACCCGGAAGCAGCATTTCATGTAAGGAATCATTGCCTGTGTCAGCACATCAATGTCTAAACAGTTAATCTTTAACAGGTACTCATTTGATGGGATGCTATTTACCTGTAAAGTTTACTCAGCAGGAAATTCCTTTACTTTATCAGGTGTAAAGGTGCCGGATATATTCATGTCAATTGATTTGGCTGTGGGATTCACTTCCATTTCCAATCTTCCACTGTTGTTCCTTTCCCTTTTATCTCCTTACTAAATGATACCAGCCACCTCTAGACACTAAAAAGAGATTTTCTGTTCTAAATGAGCAAAAATTGACAGGTCTTTAAAGTTCCTCGGATATAAACTATTTATTATAGCAGCGAATAATTGCTCTGCTACATTTTAGTTTAGGGGGCATATAAATGACAACTTTGAAGGCTTATATTTGGCAGCTGAGAAAGAATTCTTATGATATCGGCAAATTTTATGGAAATTTCTTAACGAAACACCCTGATTTACTGGCTAGGTATAGACAAGCGACAAAAAAAGAAATAGATTGGCGAAACATGGAAGCCATCTACTCGGAACTTGCTCCCCATCTTTTAGAAGAGCTTCAAGGTTTGGCTGAGAAGCTTGAAATCAGCTACAGGACAGCTGCAGCCTGTTTTAGCGGTTATGATGTTCCAATGACAAAAGCGATGGGCTGTACAACTTATATTGATAATGGTGTATACACGAGGAACTACGATTTTTCTCCACTTTTATATGATGGCATTTTTTCCATGATTCAAACTAATAGTAATCTTGCTTCTGCAGGGTATAATTTGCAGCTGCTCGGAAGGCATGACGGCGTAAACGAAAAAGGGCTTGTAATTGGATTTCATTTTGTCAGCAATGAAGGGTATAGAAAAGGAGTTTCTCCTTGGTTAAGTTGCAGAATAGTACTGGATACCTGTTCAACCGTAGAAGAGGCAGTCTGTTTGTTAAAAATAATCCCTCATGCGGCATGCTATAATTTTTCAATTGGCGATGAGAAAGGTAATATGGCAGCTGTTGAAACAAGTCCGGAGAAAGTCGAAGTTGTTTTAGGGGAAGGAGCCCTCGCATGTACAAATCATTTTAAGCATAAGGAAATGATTCTGAAAAACCGTTCAAATATAGCAGGATCTCTTCAGAGGCAAACGTATTTGGAAAGGCTGAAAGGGAAGTGCTGGGATCAGACAGAAATATTCGAACATTTCAGTGAAGAGTCATCACCTCTGTTTTTTACCGATTATAAGGACTACTTCGGAACCATCCATACTTTTTCCTATTCCTTCGAACAAGCAATAATCAAGACTGCACTCGCAAAAAGTACCCAGACATTAGAGGTGGATTTCAAAAAATGGGTGCAGGGAACAAACATTAATGAGTCCTTGCTGACAGGGGAAATTACCGAAGGTTAGGGCATTGTTTAGTATATAGAAATATTTTAACTAAAAATATTGATTTCAGCTATTCAAAGGGAGGATATCAAGTTATGATTAAGTAAAGTTAATTAAAACTAAGGAAGGTGGAAAGATTTTGTCCGATTTACTGGAAAGAAATAAAAGGCTGCGGTTAGCATTCCTGCTTGGCTCACTGGCCATTTTAGGTCCGCTTACAATTGATATGTACCTGCCCTCCTTCCCGACCATCGTGGAGGATTATGGAACGACAGCCTCACTAGTCCAAATTAGTTTGACTACCTGTCTGCTTGGTTTAGGTGCAGGCCAGTTAGTAATAGGGCCGATGAGTGATGTAATTGGACGGAGAAAACCTTTGGTTATTTTCCTGATTGTGTACTTAATCGCTTCTGTCATTTGTTCTTTTGCTCCAAATATTTATTTCTTTATTGCAGCGCGTTTTGTCCAAGGTTTTTCTGCTGCTGGCGGAATTGTTATTTCAAGGGCAGTTGTCCGTGATGTATACAGCGGAAAAGAACTGACGAAATTCTTTGCACTATTGATGCTTGTCAATAATTTGGGACCAATCTTGGCTCCTGTGGCAGGAAGCACGATTCTTCGTTTTGGAGATTGGAACGTCGTATTTCTTGTGCTTGCATGTGTAGGAGTAATCTTATCTCTAACTGTTGCCTTACGACTTAAGGAAACACTGCCGCCTGAAAAGCGTGTGCCGAGTAATATAGGGCATATCTTGAGGAATTTCGGCTCCCTTCTTAAGGATCGCCAATTCAGAGGATATGCGCTCACACAGGGATTTATTGTAGCGGGGATTTTTGCCTATGTTTCTGGTACACCGTTTGTTTATCAAAATATTTATGGTGTATCGCCAACGACATTCAGCCTGTTGTTTGGAATGAATGGAATTGCCTTAATGATCGGTTCTCAGCTTGTCGGCAGGTTTGCAGATACTGTATCTGAGAAAACATTTTTACAAATAGGTCTCCTTATTGCCAATCTTTCAGGAATTACTTT
>JAPSHL010000271.1 GCA_031179905.1 Bacillus sp. (in: firmicutes)
GTTTTCTCCTGTTCGATAGAAACCCAATTTTGTATATCGGTTACGTCTGCTTGGGCCAAGTCACTGTTCAGTTCATGTTCCATTGCAGTAAAACCAATGATTGCCCAAAATAAAATCAAAATGACGGATAAAAGGAAGAAGACAAACAGAAGCTGAAAAAAGAACTGCAAAATAAATCGTTTAGGCATATTCATTTAGTTGCGACCATCTGCGGCTAATTTATAGCCGAGCCCTCGAACTGTTATGATATATTGCGGCCTGCTTGGTTCTGCCTCAATTTTTTCCCTGAGCTTGCGGATATGAACCATAATCGTGTTATCTTCACCAAGAAAGTCTTCGCCCCACACATTTTCATAAAGCTGTGCTTTACTGAAAAGCTGATTAGGATGCTTGCAGAAGAACAGGAGTAGCTGATACACCTGTGCAGGCAAGGAAACCTTCACACCTCTAACGGTTACTTCCCCAGAAGAACTGTTGACAGATAAATCCCCATAATGATAAACGGCAGTGTCTTTTCCAATGCTGACTTTATGTCTCCTTAAATGAGCCTTCACTCTCGCCACTGCTTCAAGGGGGTTAAACGGTTTTGTAATATAATCATCAGCACCTAACGCAAAGCCGGACAGCTTATCGAGATCAGTAGACCTTGCTGTCAGGAAGAAAATCGTGGCATTCGTCATTTCTCTGATGAGGGGGCATATGTCAAAACCACTTCGATCAGGCAGCATCACATCGAGAAAAATCAGATTGTAGCTGTTTACTGCACAAAGCTTGAGCGCTTCCTCTGCTGTTTCTGCCGTATCAATCCGTTCAAACCCTTCCTTTTGAAGGATAATCTTTAACATTTGATGAATTGCCTGTTCATCATCCACAATTAATAGTCTTGTATTTTCCATATAACTAGTCTCCCTAATGCAAATATATAAAAATATCATATCATTTTTTTGGTAAATAAATTGAAATTAAGGAAGAATTAAGATTCCGTTTCTAAAGGGTTAAGGTACGATAGATATAATCCTTTTAGAAATAGAAAAAAGAGGTGGTGGCAAAATGAAGAAAGTATTCAGCATAATGGGAACTTTAGCAGCAATTCTTATTGTTTCCAGACATTTTGGCAATGATTTTGCAGCACAGCATTATAGTAAGTTAGCAATCATATTTGTAATAGGAATATCTGGGCAAACCATCTTTCATCTTTGGGAGAAAAAAAGCTTAAATCCAAAAGGGGAATAAGCTTTTTTTTCAAATTGGTGAATTATACTATTCGGAGGGGTATTAACATGGTTGCAATATGTAAAAGAGAGTTTTTTCAGTTATTAAAAGGAGTTAAGGCCATCCTGATTATTTTGCTGTTTTTAGTTACAGCTTATTATTCTGCTAAATTTGCAGAACCGTTAGCAGCCATAGTAGAGACATCAACAAAGGATGCTAGTGTGGTAGGTTTGCTGTTCTTAATTCTGTGTTTCGGGCAGCTGTTTGTGACAAGCCTTTCTCATGACAGCATCAACAGGGAAATACATGAACGGACGATGCGGTTTTTAGTATCCAAAACGTCAAGACCTTCTATTCTTTATGGGAAATTCTTCGGTATCTGGCTGTTTTGGTTTGTTTCCCTGTTTATATCATTTCTTATCATTAGCATTATTACAAAACAGCTTAATATATTAATATTCGCTCAGACAATGAGCCTGCTCACATTACAGGTAGCCTTTGTACTATGTTTATCAGTTTTGATTTCCAAACCAAGTGTTACGATGTTTCTTGGCATTATAGGAAGTATAATCTTTCCGATTTTAGGAGGATGGTTAGTTCTCACTACCAATCCTGCCATCAGCTGGCTAAAGTATGTTACACCATATTATTACTTTGATAAAAGTGAATATACGTTTGTAGTTGTCCTTGTATTAGCAGGCATACTAGTTTATCTTGCTAATCTTGTCTTCAAAAGGAGGGAATGCTGATGACAGCTATTAAAGCAGAAAAAATGACGAAGATTTATAACGGAGTAACCGTTGTGAATGGTATTGACTTAAAAGTTGAAAAAGGGGAGATATTCGGATTTCTTGGCAGAAATGGGGCTGGGAAATCAACGTTCATCAACATGTTGACGGGCATAGTAAAGCCGACATCTGGTTCTTTTACTCTTTTAGGAGGGGATTCTAAAACAACTGAAGTGAAAAGAAAGATTGGAGTGATGCCTGATTATTCCACTTTTTACGGATCAGCCACGGCACTTGAGCATTTGCGGTTTTTCTCCTCACTGTCAGGGAAGCCTGCATCTAAAAGTGTATGTATGGAAGCTTTAGAAGCTGTCGGATTAGCTGAGCATGCTAATAAAAAAGCAGGAAAGTTCTCCTTTGGGATGAAAAAGAAACTAGGTGTAGCCCAGGCGATTATTCATGATCCTGACCTGCTCTTTTTGGATGAACCGACATCTGGCATGGATGCAGAGTCAGGCATTCAAATCCAGCGACTGATTAGAAGTCTGCATGAAAAGGGCAAGACAATCTTTCTGACTTCACATAATTTGGATGAGGTTGAAAAGCTGTGTACAAGGATTGCCATTATGAAGGAAGGGCGAATTGTGAAAATCGGAACGATGGATGAGCTTCGAGCCTTTTATCGTACTAACATCATTGTCAAAATCCGGCACACTCCAATCCCCGTTTCAGAAGAAGCGAAGCTTCAACAATGGCTGGAAAGCAAAGGGACAGATGTTCAGTTTGGCGATAAATGGACCATAATTACTGTTGATGGAGACAAAAAGATCGCTGAAATTACAAGAGCCTTTACTGCCTGTAAAACAGACATTTACCGTGTGGAGGTAGAGGAGCCGACATTGGAGGAGATATTCTTGGATTGAGGCTGGTACATAAGTACTTCAGTCAAAGATAAAACCAAACTATTATGCGAATTTCTTATCAATCTCTCGCATAATAGTTCGGTTTTTTTATTTGCTGTTTTCGGTTTAAATACATTAATTAAAAATCTTATTGGAATGGAGTTGAAAAAACTCGACTCCTGCGGGAAGCGAGTGGCTGAAGCGCAATTATTTAATTTTCGTCATTTGAGAAGGATATATTTAGTTTTCTGTTTATATGACAAATGTCACCTCCATTTAATGACATTTACGACTAATAAAGGATGTGTGAGGATATTACAATGAGGTTATTAACAGCGGAGGGGGATTACTATTGGAAAAGATTATTGAGCTTATCAATGTATCGAAGCAGTTCCAGCAACATAGGGCAGTGAAAGATATTTCTTTTACAGTAAAGAAGGGAGAAGCAGTTGCTATCCTTGGAGCAAATGGAGCGGGGAAAACTACGACGATCCTTTTAATGCTCGGGTTATTACAGCCTACTAATGGTACTGTTCGTTTGTTTCAATCTGATCCTATGGAAAAGGAAGTAAGGCAGAAAATCGGCTCCATGCTTCAGGAAACAAGTGTGATGGACAGTCTTAAAGTAAAGGAAATTATCCCCTTAGTACAGAGCTATTACCCTCATTCTTTGTCTGCAGATCAATTGCTTTCTATTACTGGTCTTTCTAAACAGGAATGGAATAAACGCACGGAAAAATTATCTGGCGGTCAAAAGCGCAGGCTTCATTTTGCCATTGCCCTTGCAGGAAACCCAGAGCTGATTTTTTTGGATGAGCCGACAGTAGGAATGGACATTAATGCGCGGAAAGCATTTTGGAAGACAGTCGAAGAGTTAAAGAGTCAGGGAAAGACAATTATCTTTACTACTCATTATCTGCAGGAAGCAGATGAGGCGGCAGAAAGGATTATCATGATAAGTGACGGCAAAATTGTCGGAGATGGAACTCCTGAAGAATTGAAGGCAAAATGGACTAAAAAGACGATATCCTTTAAAGAAACAGCAGATTATTCGTTGGATATGTACAAATCCATTCCATTTGTAGAAGAAGTGGTCAGAGAGAAAGGAAGGATTAGTCTAGTCACGGCTGATTCGGATAAGACAATTTACTGCATTTTTGAAATGAATCTCAAAATACAGGATATTGAGATTCAGCAGGGGAAATTGGAAGATGCCTTCTCCAAGCTGCTTCAGGAAAAAAAGGAGGAAATATAAATGAAGATGTTCAGCAGACAATGTCAGGCAGAGCTTATTCGCATGTTTCGGAATCGTTATTATATTATTTGGTCTTTGCTTATGCCGATCATTTTTTATTATATTTTCACAAAGGTTGTCCGTACGCCAGATGTAGATGCTGACTTGTGGAAAGCTCATTACTTAATGTCCATGACAACCTTTAGTGTCATGGGAAGTTCCATTATGACATTAGGCATCAAAATGGTTCAGGAGCGCTCAGAAGGCTGGACTTTATATTTGAAAATTACGCCTTTACCTACAAGCGTTTATTTTGCTGCCAAAATCGCGGCCCAGACTGTTATCCATCTTTTTTCTATCTTCGTTATCTTTTTGGCAGGGTATATTATAAATGGTGTCAGCCTTTCGCCATTGCAATGGCTGTTATGTGTGCTTTGGATTCTTTTCGGCTCCTTGCCTTTCCTTGCAATTGGAACATTGGTTGGTTCGATGAAAAAGGTGGAAACAGCCGCAGGTATCAGTAATTTAGTTTATATGGCTTTAGCTGTCGCTGGTGGCATGTGGATGCCTGTAGAAGTTTTTCCGAAATTTATGCAGACGATTTCCGACTGGCTGCCGTCGAACTCTTTTGCAGGAGGAGCTTGGGAAATAATTAGAGGAAACAGTCCTTCTGTTCAAGGCATTCTGTTAATAATAGGGTACCTT
>JAPSHL010000049.1 GCA_031179905.1 Bacillus sp. (in: firmicutes)
AGTGATAAACAGAGCTTGTCAGCACAATTCCTTCTAGGTCCATTTCATTGGCATACACCAAATAGCGGAGCACCGAGTTCATATCATCTACTTCGCCATCCGTAGTAATTACCGTTCTTGCCTTTTGCTTTTCTGCCATTTTGCTGTCACTGCTGCTTTCTGTTTTCGTTTCATTAGAAGAATTTGTTTCTTCATTGCTGTTCGTACAGCCAGCTGCTATTAAAGCACAAAGTAAAAAAGTGATTAATCCTCTTCTTTTCATCCTTTTCATCCCCTCTTTTTTTGAATTCAGACAATTCCTAACTGGAGAAAAAAAAACCTAAACAAACACATGTAAATAAAGCCATGCATCTGTTTAGGTTATGCCCGTTAGGTAACATTCCTAATGTCTATATGTATTTTAAGCGTTTACACAGCTATTCTAACCTATCAATATAGCGTTTTCATCTAACTATTAACCTATTTTTGCTGAATTACTTTCTTTTCAATACATGGTTGTAAACAGTTTTTATAGAGTAGGGGTCGATTTCATCCGCTTTTGGAACATACATCTCCCGGTCATGATAAGGCAGCTCCAAATTTGCCCAAACTTGATTCGTCTCCACTTCTCCATGAAGACATTTTATGTAGAAATCATATCCTTCCCCATCACTTGTCGAAGAAGAAAAGCATCCATCCCCGTATCTTAAGGCAACGTCAATGGCATTTTTCAGCTTGACTAATGCTTCCTTGTTCGCAACAATCAGAGCGTCATCATGCCAAAATCTTTGTCCGTACGCATGCAAAAGAGGACTAATTATCTCTCCCTTCTCGTATTCAACCAACACTTGTTCAAATTTCGGAATAAGTGCTTCATGTGAAAGATCTGTTGTTGTTACATCTAAATCAGTACTGCTTCTTCCAAATATCGCTTCCATCTCCTGTAGATATGGGGTAACCTCGACAAATAAAACAACTTCTTTTTTATAAAAATAGGTACGGATAATCGTATTGTCTTTTTTGTAGGAGGCAAAGGAAATATTCGGAGATAGCTCTATTAGATTTACTCGTTTTATTTTTTGTTTTTTTCTTTTTTCTAAATTACTTTGTAAGGAAATACTTGTGTCGATTCCAACAAATAATGTAGTTGCTTCCATTTTCTTCTCCCCTTGTTCGTTCTTTTCTTATTTTAATAGTTATACCATTTCTTAAGGGCATAATAACAGATTTAGATACCTGAAAAATAAAAGAAAAGCCTCGGGTTTTTACCCAAGGCCCTTTATTAAAGGTTGTTTAGATGTATCAAATCAATCATACCATCCTCTGAAACAACAAGGATTAGACAATTTTTATCATTAGAACTATGTAAATAGCGATATGCTGAATTATATCTTGCTCCCCTTGATCTATCACCGAAACGTGTATCTGCAGTTCCATCTAGTATAACGCCGATAGCATGACAATTTCCGTCTGGGTGAATCAGCACCGCTCCATCAATAGAGGAAATATATTTTATTGAGCTTTGAAAATCTCTTTTGTCTGCCTTATATTCTAGTCGTATGCATTGATTCGACAGGCGGCTGGCCTCTGCTGCAGCTTGTTCTGAAATAACTAGCATCGTTCCCTTTTGCTGATTTTTAGCTTCTCCACACAAATCCCAAATGGCTCGGTAATTATACTTATCGGAAAAGGCTTGATTGAAGCATGCTGCAAACTCTGCTTCTTCTAAAGGGGCTTTTGGGAACTCCGGAATGCCATAACTAACGTGAAATATCTTCATCTTTCTGTTTCCCGTCTCTGCTAAATCCCATTTAGCATGACTTACAAAAGTCACAGAGTAGCCGTTTATTCGATTATTCAGCTCATCTGTCCATTCGATAAAGCCTGTTATTTCCTTGCCATTCGATAAGAGAAATATATTTTCTTGGGCTATCTCTAATAATTTACGTACGCCTTTATAATTAGTAAGCGGCATCCTATCAACAAACAATACGGCACTATCACCTGCATCATCCTCCTTGCAAAATAGGATTTTGCCGCAGCATTCAGCCCCTTCATAGTAAATAGTCGCTATTTCATTTAATTTATGATAAAGCGCTAAATCAAATACCCCAAGAATTGATACGAAAGCACTGCTAATATATTTCTCGGCAACATTTCTAACTATATTATTTGTGCTAATATAATGTTCGATTCCATCATGAATAAGCGGTCTGCTTGCATAAACGATAGAATCCCCAACTAATTGATGAAAAAACCCGCTGTTTATATACTTATTAACCTGATCTCTTCGCATTTCCACAACTTCTATAACAACTGCATTCTCACTTTCTATAAAACTGCAAAAGATGTCTATTATTTCTGAATTTCTTTTAACAAACAACGCACTAAGTGTGTCTTCGATATAATCCTTAAAGAATTCTTTTACCTTGTTATCAGAAGACACATCCTCAGAATAATAGGTAGTGGAACGAAGAGGAAAACGGTGCTTTTGATTCATTTCAATTTTATAGTTATACTTCGGATCAAATATGATGGCTATGTTGTCTATTTGTAGCGTATTAAAAATTTGTTTTTTATTTTTGGAAGGCTTAAGGGAATAATCTAATTTAAACAAGCTGACAATCGGTTCGTCTTTAATCGATACTATTTCGAATGTTTCCCGCATCGTGTCAGCTACCTGTTCTTGATATCTTTCCGAAAAAGAATAAGTCTCTTGGAGCGTTTGATATTGTCTCATAAAGGCCTCCGATATTAGTGTTTTTGTGAATGATGTTACTTCGTACATGAACGAAATAGACGCAAGTAATACAAATATTACAACTATGATAATTGTGATTACTGAAAAACATTAATTTTTTTATAGAGAATTACTCTTTGGAAAATTTTATATTTATATTTTACCTGAAAAATATAAATATTGATACTTTTCACAATATAAGATTTATGGTGATTTTTTCAACCTGAAATTTCAAAAGAAAATATTAATATAAATAAAAGTACGGTTTATGTATGGAAACTATTAGTATAAACTCAAATTTTCAACACATACTAAGCTTGTGCATGAAGGCTAAATCAGCCAAGAAAGAGGGAAAACCTCCCATATGATGAAGGAAAAAATATCATTAAATCAGCTGCTTGCTTTAATCATTGGCTTTAATCTGGGAAGCTCTGTCGTGCTTGGTATTGGTCTAAATGGGAAGCAGGACGCATGGGTTGTTGTATTAGTCTCTTCCATTATTGGGTTAGCGATTGTATTAGCCTATCACTATCTTCATTCTTTTTTTCCAGAAAAGAACTTATATGAACTAATGGAATATTGTTTTAATAGACCTCTTGCTATCTTTCTTAGCTTTGTTTACATTGTTTACTTTTTTTATTTGGCTGCCCGTGTCATCAGGGATTTTATTGAAATGACTTCCACTATTATAATGCCGAACACCCCTATCGAAGTACTTACATTAGCGATTATGCTGGCAATTGCCTATATATTATTTTTAGGGATTGAAGTACTGGGAAGGACAACTGAAATATTTACACCGTATTCCATTATTTTTTTCGTATTACTGGCGATTTTTCTGTATGCAAGTAGAAATTTCACTGTTGAAAATATAACGCCTGTACTGTCAAATGGAGTAAAGCCGCTAATGAAAGTTATTTTTCCATATGAACTTGTCCGCCCATACGGACAAATCATTGCTTTTAATTGTGTATTCCCATTACTTGCTAACTTCAAAAAAAGCAATAATGTATTAATATTTGGTATTATCCTGTCCGGCTTTTTTCTGACTGTAGCAACATTAGTCGTTACGCTTTCATTAGGAAGCAATATTGCATCTAGAGCGACTTTTCCCCTGTTAAGTGCTACCCGTCTTATTGCAATCGGCGAGTTTATAGAAAGAATCGATGCAATAACAGTCTTCATTATCCTGCTTGGTATATTAGTAAAAAGCTCAGTGTTTATTTTTGCTGGATTAAAAGGCTTGGAATACGTGTGTAAGATTCCGTATCGTAGTTTTACGATACCGATAATGTGCATTATTACATTATTTACTGTATTTATTGCCAGGGGGATCTCTGATCATGTCTTAGAAGGATTTCAGGTCATTCCCTATTTTTTGAACTTGCCTTTGCAATTTTTTATCCCGATGATAATGTTATTTATATTATTAGTAAAAAAAGCAACAAGCAAAGGAAAAACCACGTATGCCAGCAAAAATTAGCGCCTTCTCTCGTTGAGAAGGCGCTAATTTTAATTATAGTTCTGCACCGTTTGTAGCAATAACATTTTTATACCAGTCAAACGATTTTTTCTTCTTTCTTTCCAATGTGCCATTGCCATAATCATCTTGATCGACATAGATAAAGCCGTAACGCTTAGACATTTCAGAAGTTCCTGCACTAATCAAGTCAATACAGCCCCAGCTAGTGTAGCCCATAACGTCTACTCCATCTTTAATCGCTTCGCCCATCTGTTCAATATGAGCACGTAAATAGTCAATGCGATAGTCATCCTGAATAGAGCCGTCTTCTTCAACTTTATCATAAGCACCTAATCCATTTTCAACGATGAACAAAGGTACTTGGTAACGGTCATACATTTTTTTCAATGTAATACGCAAGCCTTTCGGATCAATTTGCCAGCCCCAATCAGAAGCTTCTAAGTAAGGGTTTGGAATACCGCTGAAGAAGTTGCCTTTTTCCTTCATTTTATCAGGGGAACCGCTTGAAACCATCGTCATGTAATAGCTGAAAGACAAAAAGTCAACTGGATGCTGCAGCAAGATTTCTTCGTCTCCTGGGAGCATTTCAATCTCGATGTCATTTTCCTCGAAATAACGGTTCATATAGCTAGGATAGTAACCGCGAACTTGAACGTCTGTGAAGAAAAGATTCTTCTGGTCTTCCTCCAATGCCGCAAGCACATCATCCGGACTGCATGTTTCGGCGTACGTTTCCATGCGGGCAAGCATACAGCCGATTAAAGCATCTGGGATGATTTCGTGACAAGCTTTAACAGCTCTCGCACTAGCTACAAATTGATGATGAAGCGCCTGGTAAACAGCCTGTTCGCGATTTTCAACACGATCAACAAGAATACCGCTGCCGATATACGGCGAAATCGTGGAAACATTGATTTCGTTAAATGTCAGCCAATATTTCACTTTACCTTTATAACGGTTGAAGACGGTTTCAGCATAATGGACAAAGTATTCAACTAATCTGCGGTCTGTCCAGCCATTATACTTCTGTACTAGATTCAGAGGCAGCTCATAATGAGACAATGTCACTAATGGCTCAATTCCGTATTTTTGCAGTTCATCGAACACTCTGTCATAAAAGGCTAAGCCCTCTTCATTCGGAACCGCTTCATCACCATTTGGAAAGATACGCGGCCAAGAAATCGACATACGGAATGTTTTGAAGCCCATCTCAGCAAACAGAGCAATATCTTCTTTATAACGATGATAGAAATCAATTCCGCGACGTTTAGGGAAATTGTCTCCGCCTTTTCCAGCAAGCAGTGCCTCTAATTCCTCTTCACTTCTTACGTCCATCTCAATTTCATTATTTCTTTCTTCCTTCGGCACGAAGGCTACCATATCGAAAATCGACAATCCTTTTCCGCCTTCATTATAAGCACCTTCAAGCTGATTAGCAGCTGTTGCTCCGCCCCATAAAAATCCTTCCGGAAAATGACTCTTTTTCATATCAATGCCTCCTAGTATGTTTATAAATCTATCATACTAGCATTTCTGAAGAAAAACTGGTCTGATTAAGACCAGCTTTGGCTACAGTCACCGAACATCTTTAAACTAGCAGTAATAGTTGTTTATACATTTAGGACTTTTCCGTTGTCAACAGGGTAAACTGGTCTAAATGAGACCAGTTAATAGCGGGAAAAGAGCACATCAAATAGCCTCAGAAGTGTATAACTGCTCACGCTTGAGTTTTCTATTTTGCCGCATTGAATTATTTCATCGAAAACACCTAATTTGCCGAGCTCGTCGGAAAATGTAATAAGCAGCTTCTGACCTTGTGCGGCTTTGAATTTTTCGATAAATGGAAAATAGGCAGAAAGTATATTTCCTTGAATGGAAATCGTGATGATCAGATCCTCCTCGCCAAGCTCTGATAATGCATCCATTTGTTTAAAGAAATTAGTGCCGCACTCGCTAAGCTTTCCTAACAGAAGCAGCTTCTTCTGGAGTTCCATTGCTTGGACCTGATATTTCTCAAAGCCTAAAATGATAATTCTTTTTGATTTTTTAATCCGAGTTGCGATGCGGTCAATCTGCTCCAGCGGTATTTCATCAATAATGGCAAGATTCTCGTTTAATTGCTGAAACAGTTCATGTGTATGTAGTGGGGTATGATTCGTTTCATTCAGAGATGCATCAATCGGGATATTGACACTGTTGCGCATGCTGGAAAAATTCCGGAATCCAATTCTTTTACAAAAGCGGTTAATTGTAGATGGTGCCACATGGCATGCCTCTGCCGCGCTTTCGAGTGAGAAGCTTTCAAGCTCATGAATATGTTCAAGAAGACCTCTTGCTACATGATAATTAATATCCTTGTTTAGGGAATTATTGATATATGCCAACAGCGTATAAATCAGCTGCTCCATTTTTACCACCTCGAATGCAATTCTACCATACTATCCATACTTGCTGAAACTATTGGGTTTGTACAAATCTATTCTTTTGATGAAGATTAAAAGTAGCTTTTATTAGGAGCATATATGCTAGAAGCATGCAAGATTACGATTTTAGTTATAAGAAGAACTGGAATCAACTGAATAAGTTCAAGGCTTCCTTTTAGTTACACCATTGCAATCCTGCTCTGTAAAAATGAAATAAACAAATTGGCTTCCGTTGTGTTCACCTTGGATACTAAATAAGTCGTGGACACTGGAGGAGTAATTTTATTTGTCTTCACTTCCATAAGTTTAGCTGCCTTTAATTCTTCCATAACAGTTGTGTAAGGCAGATAGGATACACCAAGTCCTTGTTCAATGAAACGTTTTGTTATTTCCATTTGATTAACCATCATTGTCCTGACAAAAGGATAATTTCTTTTTATATCCTGTATCAGTTCCTCCCAATATTCTGGATGATTATGAGTGATTAGCCTGTATTTTTTCAGCACATGCCCTTCTTGCTCTTCTTGTTCTTCGTGTGGCGCTATAAGCATTACTTTGTCTTCATGAAGTGTTTCGACATGAAGATTAGCTTGAATAGGCTTTAAACGGGATAGGCCTATATCAGCTTTTGATAGACTGATTTCCTCTCCAATCTCATACGAACTCACAATACGGACTAGTACCTCAATATCCGGATATTTGTCCATAAAGCTGCGCAGAATCAAAGGCAAAATGCTCGATGCTATTTGGGGTGCTGCTGCTATAATCAGTTTTTTCAAAAATCCTTGCTTCCATGATTCAAAACCTTCTAAGCCCTGCTCGTATTTATCTAGCATTGCCTTTGCATATGGCAGGAAATGGTGACCGGCTGGTGTGAGAGAAATTCTTTTGCCTATTCTATTAAACAGATCCGTATGTAATGTTTCTTCTAATCTCTTAATATGCTTCGTGACTGCAGGCTGTGTCAAAAAAAGTTCCTCTGATGCAATCCGGAAATTCTCATGCTTTGCAGCAGCTATAAAGGTTTTTAGCCATTTAATATCCATATTAGCCTACTCTCTAATAACTATCCGTTATTAATTTATTTGTTTTTTGTTAATATTCAAATAATGTTATTCTCATTATAATACAATTACAGAAATATACATACACGAGCTTAAGGGGGAAAGACGATGAACAGAATAAAAAATGTGCAAGACATGTGGAATGCGGGCTTATATGATGAAAAACATTCATTCGTATCAAACTATGGAGGCGATCTTATCAGCTTACTTGCTCCGAAAGCAGGCGAAAAAATATTGGACCTTGGCTGCGGTACAGGAGATCTCACAAACAAGTTGTCTGCCAGCAACTGTGAAGTTATTGGCATTGATTATTCGCCTAATATGATTGCCAGCGCAGAAAAGAAATTTCCCCATCTAAACTTCTTAGTAGGTGATGCAAAAAAATTATCGTACAGCGAGGAATTCGATGCTGTTTTTTCCAACGCGACTCTTCATTGGGTCAAACCTCCTGAACAAGCGTTGGCCTCTATTTTTGCGAGCTTAAAGCAAGGAGGAAGGTTTGTGGCGGAATTCGGCGGCAAAGGCAATGTCCAAAAAATTACAGATGGAATCATAACAGAAATGGCTGCATTAGGGTTCAGCTTTGAATGGGCTAAGTTTCCCTGGTATTACCCGGGCATTGCTGACTATACAGATAGGATGGAGCAAATAGGATTCCGATGTTTATTTGCCCAGCATTTTGACAGACCAACTCCGTTAAATGGGGAAAATGGGCTGTTTAATTGGATGGAGATGTTCGCAGGACAATTTTTTGAAGGACTATCAATAAACACAAAAAATGAGGTTATAAAAAATGTGGAAAGTAAATTAAAAGCAGATTTATATGTGGATGGAACATGGATAGCAGACTATAAGCGAATTCGTGTTATAGGCATTAAAGAATAAACTATTAAATAAAAACAGAATGCCGCATTAAAGGCATCCTGTTTTTTCATTTAGAAACCTTTAGCAAGCAAGCTATCAAGACGGCGGAATTGGGATTCCATCCCTTGTACAACACCCATTTCCAACACTTGCTTCAGCGCTTCCTCTGAAGCAAAACCGCTCGTGATTTCTATAAACGTTTGTTGTCCTACTTCCTTGAAAGAGGCGGTGATCAGCATTTCCGGCATACCAGAAGCAACACTACCTTCTTTATCTGAGAAAGCATCTGTATAGACTATTTCTTCTGGTACAACAATTTTCTTGTAGACTGCAAGCCCCCAAGATTCCTGACCAAAGAAATCTCCCTGATTTTCATCCGTACAGTGCATGCAATAATGCCAAATTCCTTTTTGCTTGAAATCAAAGCTTGTATTTTTCGTTTTCCAGCCCTCAGGCCCCCACCATGCCTCTATCCGTGCAGAGTCGGAATATGCCTTAAAAACAGCCTCCCGCGGCGCACTAAACTTTCTTTCAATTACAAGATTATTACCTTCAGTGTAATATACTAAGTGATCAAAAACCTGCTTTTCAGACATTGCCTACCTCCAGAATTTTTTTATGCGTGAAGCAAAAATATTACTCTCTTTTTATAGACATAAAATGTTCCTATCGCTTACATTCTAGCAACCATCAAGCAATCCTTCTTCATCACACAATAAATTTCGTGAACCAAGCAATATATTGGGCTCCTGGAATGAAGAGCAGCTGCGCAAGGATTGTTCCCAGCAATCTTGAAGTTACCATCATAACCGAAACGCCCTTTAAACTTAAATAGCTGCCTCTCTGGTTAATAACATCGTCAGCCAAAATAGAAACTTTAGGATCAATAAACAGTGTCAGCATAATCGTTGCAACCCCGTTGATAAGACCGGAAGCCATATTTGCCGTTGATGCTCTGTCGGGTGCAAGCAATGCTGCATATAAAGCAGCCAAAACTCCAATTGTATAGATTGATGTAATCAGCATATTAATAAAAAACAGTTTATAAGGAAACAACTTCCAATTGATGTCTTTTATGTACGAGATTCTTGGCAAATGGATATGCTTTACTCCTCTTCTTACGTATTCAATAGAGAACCCCTTTTTCAGTAATGCCGGAATGGAGCCCCTCTCTTCCGAAAGATGGATGATGGCTCTAGAGAATATCGCGATAAAAGTCGGCAGCAGCAAAATTCCCAATATCGTTCCGAAAGTCGATGCTCCAATAAGAATCCTGTACTGGCTTTCCACATACTCAAGTGTACCCGTATTTGGCGCTTTATCAATGAGGCTTGCAGTAAACGGCTGCTGCATCATATTAGCCATGCGCGAAACAATTACCATGACGTTAAATAACGATAAGGCTGACGCTAAGAGGCGAACCCTGGCCCCTGAAAGTCTGACTGCGTATGCAAGAGTTTCAATGGAATGGATAATAAAAATAAATAGTGAAATAAAAATAAGCTTTTCTGTTATGAAGTCCAAAATGCGTTTACCTCTGACCTTTTTTGTCTTTATATTACCACATCCCCTTTTGCGTAGTAAGGGAAATTAAACTGCTGCTGCCCGCTTTTTTGTTGCTTTTCAAGACTTAACAATGCTTGTAAACAGGGCTTGTTTGTATTATTGCCTTAAAAATATGCGTTTGCACTGATTAATTAGCGGATACAGCTTGGTCTCGATTTTATATACTGTACTATACGGCAAGGGGGTGAGGGAGTTGGCAGGGAAATTCAATATAAAAGATCAATTTGATTTTAAGTTTAATGTAAATGGAAAAGAAGTTTCAAATGAAGAAAGAGCAGCATATGTAGAGCAGTTCATGAACAAGATGACAGACGAAATGGGCGGCTTGGCAAAAAAGCTCAGCAGCAAGGTCACAGACACTGTTGCTAACAAAAGTGTGGACGCGATAAAGGAAAAAGCAGTCAATACACTCAATATTAATTCAATTAAGGATTTGCTGAATGAGGATAACCTCAACAAGCTGAAAGAAAAGCTACCTGTCATTGACGCTTCAAATGAGGAAGGAAATTTAAAAGTAAATGTAAATGGAAAATCACTTTTCTCATTAGACCTTTCTAATTTTATAAAGAAATAATAAAAAAAAGAAATGTTGCTTGAAAGGAGGTGAAATCATATGTTGTCTGGATGCACATCTGATTCTCACAAAAGAAGCCGTTCTGGCTCTGGTAACGGTACAGAACTTCGTGCATTTACTAACGCTACTCAAGGTAACGGTAACCTAGCTAACCAATTCTCTGCTGCTGGTGCTGCTGGAGGAGCTGCTGTAGGTGTAAACTTGTTGAACTTCTTTATCGGCGGAATTCTTGTAAATGCAAACAGCGCTGGTGATGCTACTGCTGTTTCTTTCAACGAAAACAGCCCTAAACAGGTGAACGAAGCTTAATTCTTGTCTTAACTAATGGGCAGCATTTCCATGATTGATTCGTCGATTATGGGCATGACTGCCCTTCTTATCTTATATATATTACATAAACGAAAGGGAGTGGGAACATGACAGAAAAGAACATTGGCTTAACGAAGGAAAAGCTGAAAGAATTAGGTGTGCCAGATGAACTTGTTGATAAAATACTTGAATCAGGAGCACCTTCTGTCAACACACACGCAGAAGGAGGAAACGGCGGCAGCGCAGTCAGTTTAACATATGTAGACAATTATTCGAGTTTAGTGCTCGTTTACACATTTCTTTTAAATACTCTTCAGCATAGTAACAATCGTGACAGAGAAACAAAACAGCTGAACAAATCCTTGCTGTCCACTTTAGAGGCTGCGATGAAGGATCAGCAAGAATACAGGAAAGCATTTTTGCAGGCAATAAACGTTCTTAATAATAAATAAGGCTAAATGATAAAAAGCCAACAAAAAAAGTTGGCTTTTTCATGTGCTTCTTAATGAAGCTTCTTTTTATTTTGGTTTGTTGTTTCTATATCTGCAAATGAATCAACAACATTGTTGGCAATTGTTTTCGTGATAAGCTGCAGCATATCGTTGACGATTTTTTGCGATTCTTTAAATTCTGACACAATCGGTATCTCATCAATTTCTGCTTGAAGTGCTTCAATCTTCGCTTCCGTTTCCTTCAACGCCGAGATTTTTCCATAATGCTGCAAATTAACTGCCTGCTTCTGCAGCTTTTTGATCTGGGCAATCCGATCATTTACTTTGCTGTTTTGGTTGATTTGTTTTTCCGCTCGAATATAGAAGTCAACCTCTTCCGTTTCCTGAATCATTTTGGCGAGCTCTTCAGTCCGCTTTAATATATCTTCTTTTGAGTATTTAGCCATCAGTTTGCCTCAACAGCTTCGATAACTTCAATCATTTCACCGTTTAATGACCAAGTTTTCGCATCTGTAATTTTCACGGTTACAAGCTTGCCGATTGCTGATTTAGGTCCAATAAAGTTCACGAGCTTGTTCTTGCGCGTGTAGCCTGCAAGTACATGTGAGTGTTTTTTACTTTCACCTTCTACAAGTACTTCGACGATTTGCCCTTGATAGCTTTTCATGGATTCAGCTGATTTAGCATTTACCAATGCGTTCAAACGCTGCAAACGCTCTTTTTTCACTTCCATCGGCACATTGTCCTTCATTTTTGCAGCAGGAGTTCCTTCACGCGGTGAATAAATGAACGTATAAGCAGCCTCGAAGCCAACTTCTTCATATAAAGAAAGGGTTTCTTGGAATTGCTCTTCCGTTTCGTTTGGATAACCGACAATGATATCTGTTGTTAAAGTTAGGTTTGGTATTGCCGCTTTCATCTTGCGAACAAGCTCTAAGTATTGCTCTCTTGTATATTTTCGAGCCATTATTTTCAATACATCAGTAGAACCTGATTGGACTGGCAAATGAATATGCTCAACCATATTGCCGCCTTTTGCCAACACTTCAATCAAGTGGTCATCGAAGTCGCGCGGATGGCTTGTTGTGAAACGGATGCGTGGAATATCGATTTTGCTGATTTCCTCCATCAAGTCGCCTAGACGGTAGTTGATATCTGTGAAATCTTTACCATACGCATTAACGTTCTGACCTAGGAGAGTGATTTCTTTATAGCCTTGTGCTGCTAATTGGCGGACCTCGTGTATGATGTCCTCAGGGCGTCTGCTTCTTTCCTTGCCTCGAGTATATGGCACAATACAGTATGTACAAAACTTATCACAGCCGTACATAATGTTGACCCATGCTTTGATCTGACCATTGCGTACTTTAGGAAGGTTTTCAATGACATCCCCTTCCTTCGACCATACTTCCACAACCATTTCCTTAGACATATATGCCTCATGAAGAATGTTTGGCAAGCGGTGAATATTATGTGTTCCAAAGATAATATCGACTTGTGTATATGTTTTCAATATTTTATTGACGACAGATTCTTCTTGGGACATACATCCGCATACACCAAGAAGGAGATCAGGCTTATCTGTTTTCAAATGCTTAAGATGTCCTAGCTCACCAAACACTTTATTTTCTGCATTTTCACGAATTGCACAAGTGTTCAGCAGGATGACATTCGCATCTTCAACTGTATTCGTCGGTTCATAGCCTAAACTTAAAAAAATACCAGCCATTACTTCTGTATCATGTTCGTTCATTTGGCAGCCAAATGTGCGGATATAAAACTTGCGTCCTTCACCCATACCGCGGAATTGTTCAGGAATCGCAAAGTCATTTTCATAACGAATCTGTTCTTTCCCTCTTTTCTTTGCATCCCTTAAGGATGGAGGTGTATAGACAGTTTCAAAATATTTGCTGTAGTCTTTTTCAGGTTTTTCAGCTGTTGAAGTAACAGTATCCAATTTTTGAGTTTCTAAACGCTGTTTTTCGTTCATTTAACATACTCCTCTCTTATCGATGAGATGTTATCATCCATAAGCTTTTGTTAAAATTTCCAATAACGCATTCATATGCTAGTTTTGACAAGATTACATTATATTAGTATAAGCCTTTCAAGCTATGAACACAATAGGAAGGTTTGAAGAGCAAGTGTATGAAAAAACAGGCTGCTTACTCGTGTGGATACCGTTTTTTCATGTTTTGAAACAGAAACTTTTCTGTCTGACTGCTAGAGTAGTATTTTAGCAGCTGATTGATTAGATTCTCATATCCAAAAATAGATTCGAGTCCGCAAACAAACGAGTCTGTGCCGTCAAAATCCGAGCCGAAGCCAACGTGATTTTCTCCACCTAATGAACAAATATAATCTAAGTGTCTGAGGACGTCGGTAATCGTGGCAGAGCCAGTGCCGCTCAAAAAAGGCGGAACAAATGTGATGCCGATAACACTGTCCAGATCAATCAGCGCTTTTATTTGATCATCACGCAAATTTCTTGGATGGGGACAAAGTGTGAATGCATTAGAATGAGAAGCGAAAGGATAGTCTGCCACTTCTAATGTATCCCAGAAGCCTCTTTCAGAAAGATGTGAGACATCACACCAGATCTTCTGACTATTAAGCTCTTTCACTACTTCTTTTCCAAAGACAGTCAGTCCAGCTCCTCTTGGCTCCATCGCTCCATCAGCTACAGCGTTTGCATGATTCCATGTTAGGCCAACAGATGTTACGCCAAGGCGAAGCAAGCTTTTGAGCTTAACTAAATCCTGCCCGATCGCCTCACACCCTTCCAATGTCAATACAACGCCAATTTCTCCCATCAAGAGTGAATCAATATCCTGCTGACTTTGGATAAGCTTTAGAAGCGGATTAGGTTTTAATATCTGATTATAAAAAATATCAACCATTTTGAGGGCTGCATCAAAGCGCACTTCAGGATGCACCATTTCCGGAATATAAATCGCAAAGCATTGGACCTTTGCTCCGCTGCTTTGGAGGCCTTTATATGTAACTTGAAGTTTATCACTTTCATGGAAGCGAATCTTCTGGTCTATAAACATTTTATACAACACATCACAATGTCCATCAAAAAAAAGCAGTGCCGCCATCTCCTCACCTCGTGAAATATCCTTCTTACCTATATTATATTATGTCTAACTCAAATTTAGAGTCTTCTTTGCTAAAAAAAGAACCTGTATGGCTAAACATACAGGTTCATTCCCTAAAAAATCTCTGCCGGCTTTTTACTATGTAAACATCATAGTTTAGCAGTTACAGGGAGATGGTTTATTCTACTTTTTTGCGTGTTTATCTAGGCTCCACAATGAGCTTGATGGCTGTTCGTTCCTCGCCGTCAATAACAATATCAGTGAAGGCTGGAATACAAATTAAATCCACTCCGCTAGGTGCTACAAACCCTCTTGCGATAGCAACTGCTTTAACAGCTTGATTCAATGCACCTGCACCAATAGCTTGGATTTCCGCCCCGCCTCTTTCTCGCAGAACACCAGCAAGCGCACCAGCTACAGAATTGGGACTAGACTTTGCTGAAACCTTTAATATCTCCATTTCTAGCTCCTCCTTGTTAACCCCCCCGCATGTTCAGCATTAAAGATAGAACACATCAGGATATATATCATTCCATTGCTACTATATTCTGCTTTTAAAACACTTATTCCAGCTTGGACAAAAATTTAGAAAAAATAATCCTAGACTGCTCCAAAATCTGTTTTAATGATATAAAAAAAACCGAAACTTAATGTTTCGGTTCCGGCTCATCAAGAGAAGAATGGATGATCTTCATTAATTAGAATACGGTTAATTTTTTTCGCTTTGCCTGTTTTTTTGTCCACTTCAATCAAACATGCGCTTAAAGTGGCTCTGCCTGACTTCGGCGGCTCAAACCGTGTTGGTAAGTTTGTTAGAAACCTGTTAATGACAGCTGATCTTTCCATACCTAAAATCCCGTCATAAGGTCCAGTCATGCCGACGTCGGCCATGAAAGCTGTTCCTTGTGGAAGAATGCGGTTATCAGCTGTTTGTACATGTGTATGTGTACCGACGACTGCTGTTACCCTGCCATCTAAGTACCAGCCCATTGCTTGTTTTTCACTTGTCGCTTCGCCATGGAAATCAACGAAAATGATATCCGTACGCTTTTTAGCCTCAGCTATCAGTTCGTCTGCTTTTACAAATGGATCATCACTTGGATTCATGAATGTTCTTCCTTGCAGATTGATGACCGCTACTTCGATATCATTGATTTTGACAAAGACCATGCCTTTGCCAGGATTATTCTCCGAAAAATTTGCTGGTCGCACTAAATATTTAGCTTCATCAATAAATTCAAAAATCTCCCGGTTATCCCAAGTATGATTACCTAATGTCACTGCTTGAGCTCCTACTTCTAAAAATCCGCGGTAAATTTTTTCTGTAATCCCTTTGCCCCCAGCAGCATTTTCACCATTAATAATCGTTAGTTGCGGGCGGTATTTTTCCTTCAACTTTGGCACATATTCCTTAATCATGTCCCTGCCCATTGATCCGACAACATCGCCTATAAATAAAATATGCATGATATAAATCCTTTCTATGAAGCCCTGATATTCGCAGTGACTTCCTACCAAAACTATGTTCTCTTTAGTTTAACATACATTTTTTCGTTTTCTCTTATTCAGCTTTTTCAAAATAAAAACGGTGCACATGGCACCGTTTTTTATTTTGCGTATTCAACAGCTCTTGTTTCACGTATTACTGTAACCTTGATATGTCCTGGATAATCCAGCTCTTCTTCGATCTTTTTACGGATATCACGGGCTAATCGATGTGATTCCAAATCGTCAATCAAGTCAGGTTTAACCATTATTCTTATTTCACGACCTGCTTGAATAGCAAATGACTTCTCTACACCATCATATGATTCAGAGATTTCTTCTAATTTTTCAAGACGGCGAATATAATTCTCTAGTGTCTCTCTGCGAGCACCCGGTCTTGCAGCTGAAAGTGCATCAGCAGCAGCAACAAGCACCGCAATAATAGAAGTTGGCTCTGTATCGCCATGATGGGAAGCAATGCTATTAATAACCACAGGATGTTCTTTATATTTGGTAGCAAGTTCTACCCCAATTTCAACATGGCTTCCTTCGACTTCATGGTCAATAGCTTTTCCGATGTCATGGAGCAACCCTGCTCTTCTTGCAAGTGTTTCGTCTTCACCAAGTTCCGCAGCGAGTATACCCGAAAGCTGTGCAACCTCAATACTGTGCTTAAGTACGTTTTGGCCATAGCTTGTTCTGAACTTCAGGCGGCCGAGTATTTTGATCAAGTCAGGATGAAGTGCATGTACACCAACTTCAAATGTCGTCTGTTCACCGATTTCACGGATGTGCTCATCCACTTCCCGTCTTGCCTTATCGACCATTTCCTCAATACGAGCTGGATGGATACGACCATCTTGAACAAGCTTATCAAGGGCAAGTCTTGCTGTTTCCCTTCTGATAGGGTCAAAACCTGAAAGAATGACAGCTTCTGGCGTGTCATCAATAATTAAATCAATCCCAGTAAGTGTCTCAAGTGTACGAATGTTACGCCCTTCTCTACCGATGATTCGGCCTTTCATCTCATCATTAGGCAAGTTAACCACAGAAACAGTTGTTTCAGCAACATGATCTGCGGCACATCTTTGGATAGCAAGTGACAGAACCTCTTTAGCTTTCTTGTCTGCTTCCTCTTTCGCTCTTGTATCGCTTTCTTTTATCATGATAGCGATATCATGGGCGACATCTTGCTCTGTTTTGTCTAAAATGATGGATTTTGCCTCTTCGCGAGTTAAACCGGAAATGCGCTCCAGTTCGGTTTGCTGCTTGCGAACCATCTCATCCACTTTGCTCTCCATCTCTTCCATATGCTGTTGTCTTTTATTAAGAGAATCGTCCCTCTTTTCTAAAATTGTTTCCCGTTTATCAAGCGCCTCTCCCTTACGGTCAAGGTTTTCTTCTTTTTGTAATAAACGATTTTCTTGTTTTTGTAGTTCATTTCTTCGATCACGAACTTCTAGTTCTGCTTCACTGCGAAGCTTGTGAATCTCATCCTTTGCTTCTAACAAAGCTTCTTTTTTCAACGCTTCTGCTTCACGTTTTGCAGTTTCAATCATTTGTTCAGCAGTCATTGTCGCATTAGCAATTTTTGCATTAGCATTGGACTTACGAATAAAATATACAACAAAGCCAACAACGGCAATTACGATTAGGCCAAGCAAAATGGAGATGATAATTGTATTGGTTTCCATCATTTCACCTCCTCTTGCTATTAAGTTGTGTTGTTACGATTTTAAAAGTATTGGCTTATAGTTCTTTTAAAGCGAAAGTGCTGCCCTAG
>JAPSHL010000272.1 GCA_031179905.1 Bacillus sp. (in: firmicutes)
CACCACTTTCCAATTCCCCTTTTTTCTTAAACGTTAGTTTCGTCTCTGAAACAATCAGTCCGGCTAATGTTAAAACAATTCCCAATGCTGACAGCATGGTCAGCTGTTCATTTAAAACAATCATGGACGTTGCGACAGTAATGACAGGTACCATGTAAATATAAACACTAGTTTTGACTGCCCCAAGAATGTTAACAGCCATATTCCATGTTACAAAGCAAAGGGCAGATGCTCCTATTCCGAGAAACAAAATATTGAATAGCTGTACTGGATTTGCAAACCTGGCAAGCTCTAGCTTAAAGTCAAAGAAAAACAATGTCGGCACCATAAGAAGAAGTCCGTAAAAGAACACTCTTTTTGTTGTCTGGATTGGATGATAACCATAACTTGAGATCTTTTTTGTCAGTACAGAGTAGGCTGCCCATACAACCGTTGCGGCAACTGCCAACATATCTCCAAGTGGATTTATGTGAAAATTGGCTTTCCCATTATAGCTGATTAAAAAGATACCAATCATCGCCGTGGCAAAACCAACAAAAAAGTTCCCCTTTAAACTTTCATCCTTCAAAAACAGCATCATAAGTACAGCTGTTGAAAATGGAACAATTCCGCTTATAACTCCGACATTGGAGGCCATCGTCATTGTTAAAGCAATATTTTCCAGAAGATAATATAATGTTACTCCACATAAACCGGCGCTAATAAATAGAAGCTCATGCTTTTTATCTGTTACTGTCAACCTGTATGGGAATATAATTAGCAATACGATAAAGCCAATTGCAAACCGATAAAATAAAATCTCAGTTGGAGTAAAATCTGTCAGTAAAACTTTAGTCGAAATAAAGGTAATTCCCCAGATAAAAATAGTCACTAGTGCTGCTAAATGACCATTTGTTGTTTGATTTCTCATTTTCATGTCCTCGCACTCTTAATCAAGCTTGTTTCTTATCTCGATAAATATCCCGATACTGGCCTGGTGTCAGACCGATAAACTCTGTAAAAAAATTGCTGAAATGACTTTGATCTGCAAACCCTGTCTCCATGGAAACATCTATTGGCTTCATTCCGCGCTCAAGCAGTTTTTTCGCTTCATTAATCCTAATTGTTTGTAAGTATCTGTATGGAGTAATTCCAAAATTGCGTGTAAAAGACCGCAATAATGTATATTTGTTCATTTCGCAAACTTTAGCTAAATCATTTAATGTTAAATGTTTTGTATAGTTTTCCTCCATATAGCGGCACACTGCATGGAGACGCTGATCTGCTGAATTGCTTTCTGCGAACTTCACGCTGCATTCTTTTATTAAATATTCCATTAAAAAATAGAAACTTTCTTCTTTTTCAAGCTCCACACTGCTATTCATAATCATCTCATGCACGTCCTTTAACAGCGGTGCATAGCTTGCTTGCACAAGAACAGGTGAAGTAAAATAGGGTACATACTCTCCTCCCATAATTTCTTTAGCGACTTTCTCCATGATGCCAGAATTGATATTCAAGCAGCGGTAGTCCAACGCTTTTTTTTCAAGTTGTTCGCATGCATGATTATCGAAGGGATTAAAGATGACCATATCTCCTTTATTGATAATATACTCTCTATTTTTGCAAGAGAGTTTTCTTTGACCACTTTCAATAAAGCCGATAACATAATGTTCATGAAAATGGTTTGGGAATTTTTGCATAACCCCATGAAAATGGTATGCTTCCACCTGCAGTTTTTCATCAAATTTTACAATCCTTCGTTCCTTCATCATAAACGCCTCCTTCCTTTTCTTTTGTTGAAATCAGTGTAGCATATATATTTCCAGCTGCTCTTGTATGATATTGACTAAGTTAAAAGAAAAAAGCCATGCTTCCGTTACTAGAAGCAAAGCAATAACTTAAAGCTGAAATTTCTCTTTTATCATTGCAGCAACGTCTTTAGGGCTTTTATATGTATTATTTATTTTTAAATATTCTTCCTTTTGAATTTCCCCGTCATGGGAGTTTAATCGATATTTTTCAAGGGAACTTTTCAGTTCAGATTCCGACCATTCAATATTTCTTTTTGTCGGCTTATGTTCTAGTCTATTCGGGGTTTTATTTCGACGAATCCGCTCTTTGAAATCCGCCTCTAGTTCTACGTAATAAACAGTTCCGCCTTGTTTTTTAAAAATATTGGAGATTTTTTCAACATACTCCCAATCCTCTTTCAGATTAAATGCCCACACATAGGTGAAGATTAACCCAGGTAAATTGCTATTTGCGACTGTCTCAAAGATTTCCTGCCGAAACAGATTTACAAGCCTGTTACCTTCCTTCGTTCCATAATCGAAAAAATTGCTGACTAAATCAATTGTCATATGATTATGAAAAAGCTTCAAACCTGTAATGGAGGCTAACTCCTGACCAACAGTCATCTTTCCGACAGCCTGTGGTCCAAATATAAGAATAAACTTCATCTCTTACTCCTTTCACGAGGGTTCTGGAATAAAAAACAGGCCGCCTAAACAGGCTGCCCTGACGTACCCTTGCCCCACACCTGCTTAAAGGTGCTGATTCTTTCCATGCCCATAATTAATGGCTTTGCCTGGCTAATTAAAGTTTGAACTCCTTCAAGTGATAATGATGCTTCGTGCGCATCTTTACTGCTCCATATCTCATAAATATAAACACTGTCAGGCTCAGTCTCTGAAAGATTAATGGTATACACTTCACAGCCTTCAACCGCCTCCATTAGTGATGCGGCTTCTATTAAAATTGCTGCAAGCATATCGCGATTCTCTTTCTTCGCTGTAAACTTACCGAATAATCCGAAGTTTTCCATTATACTTCCCTCTTCTCAAATAATTTTTATTGCTTGCTATGACTTGTCTGCTTATTTATTTTTCAGGCGTTTAACCAGAATATACTGGCTGCTTTCCTGTATAGGATGTTCCTTTATGACACCAGCAATCTCATAGCCATGTTTACGATAAAATTCTGGCGCTTGAAAGCTGAAAGTATCTAATTGAATATGGCTGCATTTGCATTCAATAGCACTTTCCTCCATTGTTTTTAACAGGCCGCTGCCATATCCCTTTCCTCTGTTTGTCTCATCGACCCATAATGATTCAATTTGCAAATGGTGCCAGAAAATCACACCTGAAATACCGCCGACAATTCTTTCGTTTTCGTCCCTTGCAGTAAAGCAGAGTTTGTTAACTGGGTGCTTTATAGAATCTGGTAAGCGGGAAAGATTGTATTCTATTACTCTCTTTCGGAGAAAATCACTATTTTCCTGATAGGATTCTCTATATATTTTCATTCCCATTTCCACCCCATCGTCAATCATTCTTTTTGCCCGATAAAGTTTTCTGCTTTTGCTCATTTCTTCGGTCGGCATTGATAATACGGTAAAAATCTTCGCATATCTCTTGGTAACAAACCTATTTTGTTATTGCACTTGTGCCACCGCTTACCTCCTAATATATTCACATAATACGGAAAAATTTTTCCCCACCCCTCCACATCTATTGCAAGCAACTGTTCTTTTTCAGCATTGTTCTATAGTTGGAATAATTCTCCACAGCTTTGCTATATCCCTTCTTCTAAAAAAAGAAATAAGCCATTCATCATGTCTGATAAATGACTTACTTCACTTTATTTCACAGGCAGATTCCATTCAATTGTGTTAAGTTCTTCTATTAATGCATTCACTTTGTCTACTGTCAGGTTTGCTTCTGGAAAGTCTGCTAATTCTTGCAAAGTTTTCGTCCTCATTGCAAATATACCTGGAGGATTCGCGATTCCTGGCGCATGCTTTTCAAGAATTGCTGCTGCTGTTTCATGTGCAAGCACGTCGATAAGTCTTGAGTTTATAGTGAATTCTACCATTGATCCACGCTGGTTTTCATATTGGAAGTGATAACTGCCAGAGCCGACTGTTAAGATGACTGTATTATCTTTTTCCTTGTAGGTATAAATCCCCTTTGAGTGAACAAGCGGAATTCCATTTTCCGAAATATCCACTGTTTGGGCAAATGGCAATACAATTTCTGCTGTTGTATTTGCCGGTATATCCACTTTCAGCTCAATCATATCAGCTGTTATGCTCCAAGCTGATTGGATTCTGCCATACATGGATTCAAAGGCAGCCTTTGCATAGTTTAAATGAATCCCGGCAAATTGCGGCTTAATGCGGATTCGTTTATAGGCTGGCAGCTCTTCATCCATATCGAGTCCTGCGACCTCTCTGTACATCCAATCACCGATAGCGCCGTAGGCATAATGGTTAAAGGAATTCATATCATCGCTCCAAAACGAACCGTCCTCCTTAATTCCGTCCCAGTGCTCCCAAATGGTTGTGGCTCCCTTTTTTACAGAATAAAGCCAGGAAGGATAATCTTCTTGCAGCAATAATTTAACAGCCGTATCATGATATCCAGCTTTTGAAAGAGCAAAACATAAATATGGAGTTCCGACAAACCCTGTTGTTAAATGATAGTTATTCTGAATAATAAGTTCGTTTAACTCATGTGCTGTACGCTCTTTTACTTTTCCATCAACTAGATCGAAAATTAATGCAAGTACATGTGCTGTTTGGGTCGGTGATACAAGTCTGCCAGAATGGGAGACAAACTCATGATTGAATGCCTTAATAATATTCGCAAGCAGCGTACTATAGGTTTGAACATCGTCCCATCTGCCGAGCACTTTGGCAGCATCGCGGAGTATTCTAGTCGAATGTGCATAAAAAGCTGTTGCAATAAAATCCTTCGGAGT
>JAPSHL010000050.1 GCA_031179905.1 Bacillus sp. (in: firmicutes)
ATCCTGACAACAGCTCTGCGTATTCAGCTGCATTGCCAATCAAAAACTTATATGGAAAATTCCCTGAATTGTTGGAAATGATGACTATCGTCAAGAATATTTATGGAGAAAACTTCATGGAAATATTCGAAAATTCCTTCAGCAATATTGAAGACTCATTCGTTGAACAAAATGGGCAGCTTAAACATAAAGAACCAGCGCCTATGAAGTAATATAAACAAACACTCGTAAATAGAATAAAGGGCAAAAAAAGATGAGACTTAGTCTTATCTTTTTTTGTTTTTAAATCGCCAGTAAATAATCAAAAACAACTATTGATTTTTTGCCCTATTCGTCGTAAAGTAGCAAGGTGAGTTTTATTAAATTAGAAAATTTCTCCTTTTGGAGGGTGATTATTATATGAACTGCTGGAAGACAATCAATTTTCATAAACAGTACGGCTTTCAACGCATACTATTTATGTCTTCCTTAACGATGGTTTTTACATTTTTATTCCTTTATACTCCGACAATTGCATTTTTTGGGCAAAACAGTTTAAATGACAATTATTTTTTAAGTTTTATTGCAGCCTTTTTACTTGTTTATCCTGTTCATAAATTACTGCACTTTCTGCCGGTTGTCCATTTGGGCAAAAAAATAAAAAAATCTGTTGATATTCACTGTGGTATTTTTCCGTTGATTTGTATTAGGGCAGCAGACCCAATCGGAAAAATTCAGTTTATCTGTGCATTAATCATGCCAATGCTAGTTATCAACACTGCACTGGTCATTTGCTGTTTCCTGTTTCCTCATTATGTCCATTACTTCTTAATCCTATTTGCCTATCATTTCGGGATGTGCGTACCCGATTTTATTCGCATAAAAAGCTTATGGAAATCTCCGAAATCTTGCTATGTAGAAGAAAATGAAGACGGCATTGAAATATTAGTCAGCAACGTAAGCTAATGCCGGATGCAAACATTTATGTTTGGACATAAGATAATAAAGGAAAAGGATGCATGTATTTAATTGACATATCATAGGATATAATACTATCTTTTTATTCCTTAATTTGATATTGTAAGTATCATACAATAATTCTGTCTAAAGGAGGGAATCAATGATGATCTCCATTTTTATTATTTTAGCCATATTAATATTATATAATATTAATAGAATGACAAATGCACTATGTGCTCAAAAGGACATACCGGAAGATAAACAGCCGAAGGTATTCCGCACAATTAATGTCCTTATTACGATTCTTTTGATTTCTTCCTATGTTGATTTATTATTTAGTTGACATAAACGGAAAATTTGCTCCTTAACAAGGTGCTTCATATCCCTTTACTGGAAGGAAAGCAGCGATGAAAATTTTCATCGCTGCTTTATTTCATTTAAATTAGTATACCCAGCTTGCTCCGATAATGATAAGCAAGATGAAAAGCACCACTAATAACGCAAATCCTCCGCCGTATGCACCTGTGCCTGACATGAAAACTCCTCCTTTCTATCTGTTGAAATCATGATCTGCATAACTTTAGCTTTTACAGCCAAGCAGCGCCGACAATAATTAAAAGAATGAAAAGTACTACGATTAACGCAAATCCTCCGCCGTATGCATGACCCATAGTAACACCTCCTTTTAAGGCTGCTACCGTATCCTTATGAATATTGGTTTAAGTCTAATAAGACTAAGAACTTGCTTGCTAACAAAAGCCAGTTACCTGCAAGCTTGCACTCTAAGCTGCCCCCTTATCCCGACTTTTGCACAACCTAGCACGAATAAGCCATCAGGCAAATTCCTCAAGCTGTTTTTCAAGCTCAATGTATCATATGTCTAGGACCAGAAAACGGAACAGGACATTTACCCAATTTTTTATTATTGATGCTAATCACATCATTTATCTGCAGTCTTCAAAAGGGTTTTTTGCTCTTTTGGAAATTTATGATATAGTAATGATTGGATGTTACAGACAATACTAACTTGGGAGTGTTTAACTTGAAAAAAAGGCTACTATCCATTTCTCTCGCTGCTGGTATCATCGGACTTAGCGCATGCAGCAATGATGGTTCTGACGCGGTTGTTAAATCAGATGCAGGTGATATCACTAAAGATGAACTATATGATGCGATGAAGGAAAAATACGGCACGACTGTACTTCAGTCCCTTTTATATGAAAAAGTGCTTGAAGATAAGTATGACGTATCAGATGAAGAGTTAGATGAGAGAGTTGATAGCATAAAATCACAGCTTGGAGACAACTTCGAATTGGCCATCCAACAATATGGCTATAAAGATGAAGATGAGCTGCGTTCCATGATTAAGACTGGAATGCTTCAGGAAAAAGCCGCAGTTAAAGAAGTTGATGTAACAGAAGATGAAATTAAAGCATATTACGATGACTATAAACCAGAAATAAAAGCCCGTCATATTTTAGTTGCTGATGAAAAAACAGCGAAGGAAGTCAAAACGAAGCTTGATAATGGAGAGAAGTTTGAAGATCTGGCGAAGGAATATTCAACAGATACAGCTTCTGCAGATAATGGTGGAGATTTAGGCTGGTTTGGAGCTAATACAATGGTTGCCGAATTTGAAGACGCAGCCTATAAGCTTGATGTAGACGAAATCAGTGATCCAGTTAAGACAGAGAATGGCTACCATATCATTCAAGTCACTGACAAAAAGGAAAAAGGTAAGTATGAGGATGTAAAAGACGAGATGGAATATGAATTGAAAGTGTCCAAGCTCACATCAGATACAATCAACAGTGCTATGGAAAAAGAACTAAAGGATGCAGATGTTAAAATTGAGGACAAAGATTTAGAATCCTTGCTTGATACAACGTCCACCAGCGGTTCGACAAATACGACTTCTGGCAGTTAAACCTAAGGGAAACTAGAGATAAACTCTAGTTTCCCTTTTAGTTTTCATATGCTCTTTCTGTATTATTAGCGCTCTTCTTCTGTTTTTCCTCTTCCATCCTCTTAATATAAACTTCTCCTTCCTTTTCTATAAATTCATTCTCTTGCTGCTTGTCCTCTTTTCCTGTCTTAACAGCCATAAATGCACTTACAGCAATACCTCCTAATACAAACAGCACCCACATCGGAATCTCAAACATCCTATTAACTCCCTTCCTCTTAATTACTACATCATATGCTAGATAAACTAGAATATTCTCTTTTTTGAGGAGGTAGCTCCAACCAAAAAAGGCCCCTTCATCATTAGAAGGAAACCTTTAATTGTATCAACTATTTATGAAAAGCAGGTTTGTAAAAGGAACGGTTTTCCAACGGGAAGATCCTTTCTGAAAACTCCCCTGGCTTGACACGTTCGAGTGCTCTGTCCAGCATGTTCATTTTAGCATCCAGATTATCAATATAGTGGAGAATTTCAGCTTCTTTAATAAGGGGAGCTTTCGGACTGCCCCATTCTGCTTTTCCATGATGGGAAAGCACTAGATGCTGAAGAACCATAACTTCTTCCCCTTTAATGCCAAGTTCATCTGCTGTTTTTCCAATTTCGTTAACCATTATTGTGATATGCCCCAGCAAGTTTCCTTCCACTGTATAGGATGTCGAAATCGGTCCTGACAATTCAAGAACCTTCCCTAAGTCATGAAGGATAACACCGCTGTACAGCAGGTCTGTATCAAGGCTTGGATATAGGCCCGCTATAGACTTAGCTAAGTCAAGCATGCTAACAACATGATAAGCTAATCCAGAGACGAATTCATGATGATTTTTCGTTGCAGCCGGATATTCTAAAAACGCTTGCTGATGCTTTTTCACAAGATGTCTTGTAATGCGCTGGATGTTAGGGTTTTTCATATCAAAAATATACTGATTGATTTTTGCCTGCATCTCTTCTGTTTCAAGTGGTGCTGTTTCAATAAAGTCTGATAAGCGTACACTTTCCTCAGGAGTTGCCGCTTTAATTTGGCGTATCCTTAACTGCATCCTGCCTCTGTAGTTTTGAATATCCCCGTTTATTCTTACGATTGTTTGAGGCTGATATGACTGTTCATCTGTATCTGTAGCGTCCCACAGCTTTGCTTCTATTTCTCCGCTCTTATCCTGGAAAATTAATGTTAAGAAAGGCTTACCATTACTGGCCAATGCTCTCGCTGAACTTTTTATTAATAAATGTGAATCAAACTGGTCCCCAACCGCATAGTGTAGGATTCCTTTTTTCTCCAAGGTTTTTCGCTCCTTTTCCATCTTGTACAATATAAATTTTCTATCTTCGTTATTAGTATAACATTATCTATATTAACGGTCTCGCTCTAAAGAAGGCTGCAGAAGAGAATGTATTTGCCCATCAGGGAAATGTTCTAATAGATGGGTATGACATGTAAAGAAAAGCAACTGATTATTCCTGCATGATTTTAGAAGCTCAAGCACTTTCTTCGTCCGCTTGTTATCAAAATTCACAAAACTGTCATCAATAATAATCGGTAGCGGGTATTTCTCATAGAATGTTTGAGTCAGAGCGAGCCGAATCGCCACATAAAGCTGTTCGGCTGTTCCCCTGCTCAGCTCTTTTGCTTCAAAATAGGTGTTATCCTGCCTTTCCACAAGGAAGCCTATCCCTTCTTCCTTCGGCAAAATCCTCACATATTGATTATCAGTTAAACTAGCAAAATACTCCTCTGCTTTACGCAGCATGACTGGCAGCTGCTTATCCTTGTAAGCATTGACTGTTTGGTTAAGAAAATGCTTCGCAGCAGCATATTTCCCCCATATTTTCACTTCCCCTTGAAACTCATCCTTCAACTGCTTAAACTGATGCAATTTCTCCGTGTAAGTACCGCCGCTTTCCAACTGAGAAATAGTAATATTAGTTTCCGCACTCTCTTTCAAAATCTGCTTTATTCTTTCATTAGTCCTTGTCAGTTTTTCAGTTAACTGTTTCTTTTCTTGTTGCGGATCATCAAGTGTGCGAAGAAACTCTATCTCTTCTTTAGTTAGGCGGAAATGTTCCAATTTTTGCTTTAGTGTGGACAGCGCATTCTCAAGCTCAATTTTTTCCGCATATAACTCTCCTTTTCTCCGGTATTCTTCTTCTGTTTTCACTTCCGCAATGTCCAGCAGCCCTTCGATTTCAGCGGAAAAAACTGACAGTTCTCCTGTTAACCCATGCAGATCTTGTCTGCATTCTTCTAATGCCCTGTTATTTTCGAGCCAATAGATCTTTTTTTCATTCTCTTCTTTTACAGCATTCATCAGGTGAATAGACATATGAGAAAGGGACTCAGCCTTAAGAGAGAAAAACTGTTTATATAAATCAGAAATTCGGGCCGCTGTTCGTTCTGACTCTGTCTCTATTGCTGTTATTTCTTCTACTATTGCAGATTTATCCGTTAGCTTTAACTTCCATTCATCTAAAAGCAAATAGGCGTCATAAATAAAATCACGTGCTAGTTGTCCAGGTATTTTCAATGTCTTTCCAAGTTCCTCTAGTACTGATTGGTGCTCCCTGTACTGCTGTTCCCACCTTTCATAGCCGTTTATAATTCTCTCATATGCTTTTGTTTGCTGCTCCAGTTTTACTAGATGCAAGTTGTAGCTTTCTCTTTCTTTATTGTCCTTATCTAGAGTAGCTTTAACGGAAAATGCATCAGGCAATTCCTGTCCGCCAGTTTCCTCTTTGAAAGAAGCGTTTTCCCGTTTAAGTGTTTTTGCCTTCCTTTGCAGCTCTGACCGTTCTTTTTTTGCTGTTTTCATTCGATTCAAATAAAAGAAACCAGTTGCAATGATGCCGAGCAACGCTGCAAGCAATAAGTACAGAAGTCCTTCTGCCACACCAGCAATTCCGCTAGTGATAAGCATAATAAAAATAAACAGAAACTGCATATTGGCTGCAAGGTGGTTTTTCCGGTTAGCTTCAAGCTGTTGTTGCACGCTTTCGATATCCCTGCGGAGAGCGGCAATCTTTTCTCTATGCCAGCTGATGTTTTCTGCTGTTTTAAGCTGCTTTTCAAGCTCTTTTCTCTTCTCCTCCGCAAGCAGTCTTCCTTCTAGTTCAGCTGTTTCCCTTTCCAGACTTTCAAGCTGTTGCTGTTCTTCCTTTAATCTCGTATCTAGCTCTAATCTAGAAGCTTTCAGTCTCTTCTGCAATGCATCTGCATTTGCACATTGCTCCTTAATAAAAATGCTTGTATTAATTTCAGCGATATCTTCTTCTGTTATCGGCACATGCAATTTCGCCTGCAGAATCTCCATTTCCTTTTCCAACAAAGATAATTGATTCTTCAGCTGGTTTTTCCGTTTTTGAAGCTCTTCATAGACAGGCATTTTCCCACTGGCTTCCGTTATGTCCCCTGCAGCTTGCAGAAGCTTTTCATTCGGCTCGAGCTGATTATTTTTTTCTTCTAATACTTTAATTTTATTCTGCAAATGCTGGATTTGGCTTTGGATTGTCAGGGTACGGTCTTTAATCCGTTCCCATCTTTCTATACCTGCATTTGGAAAAGTCAGGTTCGCATATTTTTCCCAATTACGAGCCAACAGTTCTGTTTCCAAAACAATGGGAGCAGCCTCTATCCAGCTTTCCAGTTTGCTTATGTCTTCTTTCAGGATAACAGCACTGTCTTCTGCTGTTGTCAGCTCTTCTGCCAGCTCTTCTCTTTTTTTCAGCAGCTCGCTGTATTGCTCATTTGTTTTTTCCGCACTTTTCAACTGTTGGTGAGCTTCCTTCAAAGATGTCAGCAGTTCGTTCAGTACTGGCTTTTTGCCATTTGGCCGAAAACGTGAATCTAGCTCTTTCTGAAGCTCGTTGTCTGTTCTTGCGATTAAATCAGAGCCGATTACACCTGTCGAAAACATGAATCTGCCAATTTCCTCGCTTTTTAATCCATGTATATTTTGCAAGCCGTCAAGATTAAAAGAAAAAATGGATTGATAGAGGCCCTTATCAACACCTTGCAGCAGTTCGCCGAGTAATTCCTCTTGCCCTTTTCTGCCGTTTTCCAAAATAACCGTAACATCGCCGGCTGCTTTTCCTTTAACCCGCTCAATTGTTGCTATTCCATATTCAGGAAACCATATTGTTAATTTACCGCCATATTTATGCTGCATTCTCGGCTCATATCTAAGCTCTGTCTGAATCTTTAAAGGAAATCCGAACAGAATGCTGTGAATGAAGCTCATGATTGTCGACTTGCCTGCTTCATTTTCTCCATAAAAAACTTGAAGATCTGCATCCAGATTATAGGTGACATTCTCCAGTTTTCCATATCCATAAATTGTAATTGTCTTAATTCGCATTGTTTACCCCCTAGATGCCCCATTCAGCATGTTAAGAAGCAGCTGCTCAGCTTCTTCGGCAAGCTCTTGTTTCTCCGTGTCCGTCAATTCTGAAAGATACCTGTGCGCACCTGGATGGCGATAAAGCGGTGAGACAGCATCCACGACGGCATCTGTTTCTGTAACAGCATTAAAAAGCTCAGCAAAAAAAGCCGAATCAGCTTCCAGCTTCTCTTTATTCCAGCTGTTACTTTCTGATATTGACAGACTGGACACCCACACAAAATCCGAGTCATTCACCTCATCTTCCTGAAGGATTTCCAGCAATTCTCCTGCGTGGAAGCTGCCGATTCCCTGTGCGTTCACAATATCAAACGACATGATTACAGGTAAGCCTTGATCTCTTTCGCCACTTTGTGCAATTTGGCAAAGCGTCAAAAGCTCATCAGCATTTTTTGCGGTAGCTGCATCTATTTTGACTGACTTCCATAAGCACGCTGCTGTCGGAATGAATTCAAGCTCTGCCTCCCGATCTCTTAATTTTACGTAATAACAGCCCTTCTCTCCTGTTTCCTTTTTATGTCGTCCTTGGATATTTCCTGCATACACAACAGGCGGGTCTGTCTGCAGTACTGCTCTTTTATGTATATGGCCCAATGCCCAGTAATCCATTTTTTTAGAGGCTAACTCCTGCAAGTTAAAGGGAGCATATGGACTGTGATCGTTGTTTCCTTCTAAACTGCCGTGCAGTATGCCAATATGATAATCTGCACCGGTCTTTTTTTCAAAATTGTTTATCCTTCTGTCATAAAGATGCCTCGCTTCATAGCTGAAGCCATATAAATGTATTTTCACATTGTTCTTTTTGTGCTCGAAGACAGTCACCTCGGAAGGGAAGATATGCACATTGTCTGGAAAGCTTATCTCCAGCCATTTACCGCTTAAATGGTCATGGTTTCCGTGAATGATATATACCTCTATACCATGAGTATTCAGTCTTTCCATCTCTTTTCGGAAAAGTATCTGTGCCCGCAAGCTTCTGTCTTCTCCATCGTAAATATCCCCCGCGATAAGAACGAAGTCAACCTGCTTGGCAATTGCCGCATCGACAATCCGTTTAAACGAGGTAAATGTACTCTCCCGCAGCCGGGTCCGAATAGAAGCTGGCAGATTTTTCAACCCGAGCATAGGGCTGTCCAAATGAAGATCTGCACAGTGTATGAATGTTATCTCCTCCATATGACCTCCTCCTTTCCTTTTATATTACCACCCTTAAAATACGAATGCACGTTCTTATCGTCTATAACCGCAGATTCAATCCTATCGGAAGACAGTGGCTGTCTGGCCCATGTCCCAATTTATCCGTTTTTGCCACAGGAATTCCATATTTCTCTGTCGCTGTTAGTACCAGCTCCTCAACTGTCGGACTGCCTGTACTTTGCTCCATCTCTGTAAAAGTACCTAAAAGGATACCATTGCATCTTTCAAGGAAACCAAGCTGGTCAAGTTGAGCGATATAGGAAGCAAGCGCTGCTGGTCCTCCACCAAGACTTTCCAGAAAAAGCAGCTTATCATCAGGACTCGGCATATAACGAGTTCCTGCCAGTTTCAAAAAGCATCTAACATTACCACCAATAACAGTTCCTTCCATACTGCTTCCTCTCAGCCACTTATATGGATATGTTATTAACTGATTAGAACTTTCCCATTCATCAAAAAACACTTTCGTAAACAATTCTTTTTGAAATTCATTATCCGGTCCCAGTAAATTGGCTACTTGATAGTGAAGGTTAGTAATGCCTGTTAAAGTAAAAAGTGCATTATTAACGACAGACAGGTCGCTGATACCGACAAACGGCTTTGGATTTTCTTTAATCACTGCCATATTGATAAAGGAGAGCAGTTCATTTGCCGCATTTCCTCCCGACAAATCAAAAACAGCCTTTATTTCTTTGTTTTGATATAATTTCATCAACTCAGTTGCTCTTTCCTCTGGTGTGCCGCTGAATGGAGAGTTTCCCACTGCATAGAAGGTTTTTGCGTACACTGCATGTACACCAAACTGTGCGAGCATGTTTTCTAAAGTTAAATAGATCCTTGATTTGGAGCGGTCTCTGCCGTCAGAGCAAGCAATAAAACCGACTTTATCTCCTTTATGTAAAATACTCATCCTCAAATCCCCTTTTTCGTAATCATCCTTTTAATTGTACGGAATAGGCAATAAAATCTCCAAATATTTTTCTTTCTATAGATAAAAAAGACTCACGAAGATTCGTGAGTTTCGTGAGTCTTAGTTTAGTTATTCTTTTTTTGTCAGTTGAAGTGCTTTTTTAATATCTTTAAAAGAATTCGATTTGCCGTACATCAGCACGCCGCCTTTATAGACTCTGCCGCCAAAGACTGCCAATAGAATGATCGAGACAGCCAATATGACCATTCCTAAGACCGGTTCCCATACTGGAAGGCTCAGCATGCCTGCACGCATGAACATCAGCATTGGCGTAAAGAATGGGATATAAGATGTTATCGTAATGAACGTAGTATCTGGATTACCCAAGCCGAACATTGCGATCATAAATCCTGCTACTACGACCAATGTCATTGGTGTAATCATCTGCTGAACATCCTCGATTCGGCTGACAAGAGAACCGAGAAATGCTGCAAGTGTTGCATATAAGAAATAACCGAGTACAAAAAACAAAATAGCGTAAACGATTGTGGCAGCCGGAATACCACTAAAGCCTAAAAAGCCATCCAGTGAGCTCAATCCCTCAGTATTTGTAACAGAAATATAGCCAACCCCTAGAAGCACCACCAGCTGTGTTATGCTCAGCAATCCGATACCTAGTATTTTTGCAAACATATGCTTAATCGGGGACACACTGGAAATCAATATTTCCATAACCCGAGAAGATTTTTCTGTCGCAACTTCCATCGCTATCATATTAGCATAAAGTATGACTGCAAAATAAATAAGGAATAACAAGACATAAACGAGCCCTCTGGCCTGATTCAGCTCTTCTTCTGTTTTTGCATTTTGTTCAAGGGCAATATGTTCAAATTCAACAGGCTCATTTAGTTTTTCGAGCTGTTCACCGCTGAGATTTAACTGGGCCGCTGCCAGCTGGCCTTTAACAGCCTGAACTGCTGCCTCTATGCCTGTTGCTGTCGATGAGTCTGTAATATCCATGCTGTAGTAGGAGGCTTGCGGGAGATTTTCATCATCATAACCAAGGATTAACAGCCCTTGATAAGTGCCGTCTTCCACCTTTTGCTTTGCCTCAGCCTCTCCATCAACATAATCCTCGAGAACAATTCCCTCCTGAAGGGTCTCTGACATTGCTGCAATAGATGCATATAGTTCATTTGTATTGTCTATAACCGCAATCTTATCTGCTTCATCCTCCCCATTAAACACTTGGATGATCGATTGGAGATTTGTTAAACCTAAAATTAGCAACAATGTAATTACAGTCGTAATGATGAAAGATTTCGTCTTTACCTTTGTCCAATACGTATGAAATAAGATAATCCAGAAGCTATTCAAGTGAAGCACCTACCTTTTCGATAAAAATATCATTCAAAGTCGGCTCCTCTAATGCGAATTTCCGGACGAAGCCTCTCCCTACAATATCCTTAAGTATATTCTCCGCTATTTCCTCGCTTTCGATCTGAAGAGCGGCGCCTTCTGTCGTCTGCTTCAGTTTGACGACACCTGGAAATTTTATCAAATATGCCAAATCAAAATCAGCATGGATTATGACGTTTTTCTTCCCGAAGCTGCGTTTAATTTCTTTCAGTCCTCCATGGACGACTGGCTTTCCTTTATGCATGATACAAAGGTTCTCACACATCTCTTCTACATGCTCCATACGGTGACTGGAAAAAACAATTGTCGTTCCTGCGTTTTTCAAGTCAATAACGGCGCTTTTTAGCTGCTCGACATTGACTGGATCTAACCCGCTGAATGGCTCATCCAAAATAAGCAGCTTTGGCTTATGCAAAACAGCACTGATAAATTGAATTTTTTGCTGATTCCCCTTTGACAGTTCCTCAACCTTTTTTTCTAAATAATCGGATATTTTAAAGCGTTCTAACCAGCTTTTCAGTTCTGTCAACGCATCCTTTTTATCCATTCCTCTTAATCTAGCCAAATATATTAGCTGGTCCTTCACCTTTAATTTCGGGTAAAGTCCCCTTTCTTCAGGCAGATAGCCGATTTCTGGACTTGTCGAATAGTCGATGCCATGTCCGTTCCAGGTAATGGCCCCTTCACTGATATCTAATATGCCAAGCAGCATGCGAAAGGTTGTCGTTTTACCAGCACCGTTTCCTCCCAGAAATCCAAACATTTCGTTTTCTGGAATTGATAAAGATATATTATCTACCGCAACAAATGATCCGAATCTTTTTGTTACATTTTTAATTTCTAAAGCCATTCCGATCTCCTCCTTCTCTAATTCATACGAAAGGATAAGCAGAAGGTTTCACAAAATACTGTAAAGATTTGATTAAAAAGTAAAAAAGCCCCGTGAAGGGGATACTTCACAGAGCTTTAGCCACTTTAATGGGATAAAAAGACGAGCTGATATAAGAACAAAACTGCAAATATATAAACGAGCGGGTGTACAGTTTTACCCTTGCCTGTCACCAATTTCAGCAACGGATGAGATATAAATCCTAACGCAATACCTGTTGCAATGCTTGAAGTAAGCGGCATGCTCAAAATTACAAGGAAGGCTGGGAAAGCCTCATCGAATTCAGACCAGCGCACTTGCGCAATTGCGCCCATCATTAAGCTTCCGACAATAATAAGGGCAGGCGCTGTGATAGCAGATAAGCCAGAAACAGCACTGACAAGCGGTGCAAAGAAAGCAGCAATTATAAACAATGCTGAAACAGTAACGCCAGTCAGACCTGTTCTTCCTCCTGCTGCAACTCCTGAAGTTGATTCAACAAATGCTGTCGTCGGGCTCGTCCCAAACATAGCACCAACGGAAGTTCCGATAGAATCGGCAAGAAGAGCTTGTCTAGCCTTTGGAAGACGGTTATTCTTCATTAATCCTGCTTGCTCAGCAACACCGACCATCGTTCCAGTCGTATCAAAGATTGTCACAAGCAAGAAGGAGAACACAACAGCATATAAGCTATGCTGGAAAACATCACCGATTGCTGAGAATGGATTTGTGATAATTAATCCTTCTGGCAAGTGAGGTACAGCTGCAAACCCATTAAATGAAAGCTGACCTGTAAAGAAGGCTATAATTCCTGTTGCAATCATTCCAAAGAACAATGCTCCCTTTACATTCATCGCAAATAATATAATAGTAATTGCAAGCCCGACTAATGAAAGAATGACTGAAGGTGACTGTAAATCGCCAAGACCTACAAGATTTTCCTTATTACCAACTATAATTTGTGTCTGTCTTAAGCCAATAAAAGCGATAAACAAACCGATACCAGCAGTAATTCCATGTTTTAGGTTTTCGGGAATAGCCTCGATCAGCTTTTCTCTAAATGTTGTTAAAGAAAGAATCAAGAAGATGATTCCTGCAACGAAAACAGCAGATAATGCTACTGTATAATCAATTCCACCGTGGCTCCCCACAACTGAAGAAGCAAAGTAAGCATTTAACCCCATACCCGGAGCTATGGCAATTGGATAATTCGCGAATACAGCCATCCATAGTGTACCAACTACAGCAGCGATAATTGTTGCCATAAAAACTTGGTCAAAGGGAATGCCTGCACTAGATAAGATAGCAGGGTTTACAATAACGATATAGACCATTGTCAAAAAAGTAGTGAATCCGGCTGTTATCTCCGTTTTCACATTTGTATTATTTTCTTTAAGTTTAAACATGTATACCTCCAAAAAAACGAACATTTTAAAACAACTCTTATATATTATTCGTTTTCTAATAAATATGCAATCCTTTTCTGCCGTTTCCGTTAGAAAAACGGTGCTTTTCTTAGCAAAACAAAAAAAGGAAGACAGTAAAAGCAGGTGGTCTGCCCTTTCTATCTTCCTTCAATATCTCTTTTTTTATTTGCATTAAATAGATTTTTCTGCTGAAAAATGATCTTCTAACAGAGCTAATTTTCTGTCCGTATATTCCTCAAAGCTGTCATTGTATGTTTTTGGATCTTTTGGATTGGAGAACTGTGTGATTTTCCCTGTTACTGGATGAATAAATTTGCTTGATGCACCGCAGCCAAGTCCAATCACTGTCTGCAGCTCTTCCATCATCATGATGTTATAAATACTTTCCTGACCGATTTTGGAATAACCTACATTCTCCAAGTTGCCAAGAATATTTTTTTGTCTGTACAGATAATATGGAACATAATCAAACTTTGCTGTCCAATCCTCTGCCATTCTCATCATTTCTTGTATCTCATCTCTGTCAGCAACCTTGTATTTTGCCTTATTTCTTGTCATTTCTGATGCCCGTTTGAAAGATAGAGTATGAACAGTCAGTGATTCAGGCAACAGTTCTTCTGTTTTATCAAGACTGTGTTGGAACTCCCCAACTCCTTCTCCTGGAAGGCCAATAATTAAGTCCATATTGATATTATTCATTCCATGCTGTCTAGCTAGATGATATTTGTCAATCGTCTCTTCAACAGTATGATGCCTACCGATCGCTTTTAATGTCTGTTGTGTATATGATTGTGGGTTAATGCTTATTCGGTCGATATTCCATTTTTTCAGCACTTCCAGCTTTTCAGTCGTAATTGTATCTGGACGGCCAGCTTCTACTGTTATTTCCCTGATGTTTTGCACATCTGGGAACGATTCATTCATTTGTTCATACAGCATGTCCATTTCCTCAGCAGTAATGCTTGTTGGTGTACCTCCGCCATAATAGACAGTCGTAATTTTAATGTTTTTAGATTTCAGCCATTCCCCAGTCTTCTTTATCTCATGATGAAGACCTCCTAAGAAGGAAAATACTGAACCTTGTCTGCCGTTTATTGCATAAGCCGGGAAAGTGCAATAAGCGCATTTAGTCGGACAAAATGGAATTCCAATATAGATGCTTACTTCCTTCTTCAAGTCATATAAATCAGGAATTACAGCAAGCTGCCTGTCGATGATGCGCTGCATGAGATCAATTTTCTCATCTGACATTAAGTACTCATCCTTTAATGCCTGGTGCGCCTCAGATTTTGGCGTATGCTTTTGCATATGCTTGTGAAGAAGCTTTGTTGGGCGAATCCCTGTCAAAATACCCCATTTTTGAATCATGCCCGTATAGTCTTGTAATACTTTAAGGAAAACTTGAGAGATTGCATTTTTAAGTTCTTTAAATCTCTCTTTTTCATCAAGGTTTGCCGCATCTTTTTCACAATCGAATGCTTGTCTGCCATCCATTCTTCCTTCAACAGAAAACTGGTCTCCCGTTTCAGAAACGTTAAATTGGATAAATATTTCCGCATTGCTTTCTGACTCGAAAGACACTTTAGTATCTTCAAAGAACAAGTTGCCAATATGCTCTAACGGTCTGATTAATCGGTCATCATGTAACCCGCTTATTGAAATTGATTTCATGTTTATATTCACCTTTAATTATCATAGTTATTAGCTTCTAAAATTCCATTATACTTCAGTCTACAAAAAGTGACCAGCTAGGTCAAAATATTGGCTGTAAAAACAAAAAATTCCTTAGAGCTAAGGAATTTTTTTGTTCTATTAAAATGAGGATAATAATGGCTATTTAATAATGTTCATTTTGCGCAAAAACTCGATTGGCTGCTGTTTGCGGAAATGCTCCTTCACCATATAAGCAACCCCATCCTGATTATTAGATCTTGTCACCCAATCGGCAGCAAATTTAAGCTCGCTCGGCGCATTTCCCATTGCCACCCCGAGGCCTGCAGCCTCTATCATATTCTTATCATCAAGACTGTCGCCTATCACAACTATTTCCCGTCTGTTAATACCAAGGTGCTCTGCTAAGTACAGCAGTCCATTAAGCTTATTAACACCTTCTGGCAGGATTTCAAGACGAAGGTCATTCATTTGGACAATATTGATTTCATTAAACATCTTGTCTAAGACCTCTTTCGCATCTATACAATCTTTCTTCTCTTCAAAATAAACTTCGATTTTTGGAGCGCTGACAGGTTCCTCCAGCAGAACTTCACTGAGAATTTCGACAAATTGATGGGAATAGAATACAGGGTCTCCTGAGTTAAACACTGTTTTTGCAAGCATATTATGGTTAAGCCTTGACTTGTTTGCAAGGGAAAATTTTTCATGCACAATTCTAATTTGACAAATAAATCCTTCTAGGAAACGGACAATTTCATATGTAAGTTCTTCCGTCAGCCTGTTAACATATAATGTCTGGTCTGCATTGTCCGAAATAAGCGCACCTTGATGTGTCACAATATAATTATTCAGCTTTAATGCTTTGGCAACCTTCCTAGCTGAAGGCAAACTTCTTGATGTAACCAATGTTACATATATTCCTTTTTGCTGGACGTACTCAATTGCCTCCTTAGTGGATCTGCTCAAACGTCCATTTGATTGGATAAGAGTCCCATCAATATTTAAAGCTAATAAGCGATAAATCATTCTGTTCCCCCATTTCAGGTTGAATTGTCTTTATAAACATTTATGAAAAAATCCCCTGTAATAGAACTGGCTTCATGAATTATCCGTTGTGTTTGGAAAGATTTACAGCTTGGCAGTGTGCATAGATCTCTCTATATTCCGTAAACTATTGACTGTAACACCTATATAATCACTAAAGGAGGAAACAACAATGTCAAACAATTCTAATCAACTTTTAGTACCTGGAGTATCTCAAGCTTTAGATCAAATGAAATATGAAATTGCGACTGAGTTTGGAGTAAACCTTGGTGCCGAAACTACTGCCCGTGCCAACGGTTCTGTTGGTGGAGAAATTACAAAACGTTTAGTGCAAATGGCTCAACAGCAGCTTTCTGGCACTCAGTTTTAATGTAAAGTAAGCTCAAATTATCCAACCTTTATAATATGGAAAAAGTGCCCAAAGCTTCGCTTTGGGCACTTCTGTGTTCTGAATCTTTTATTGCTGCGGAGCTCCGTAAAGCTCTTCAAGCGGCTTCATAATGATTTGGTTAAGCTCAGTAATTGCAATGCTCATGCGCTGTTCTGCGTCCATCAGTTTGGAGATAGACTCATGCTGCTGAACCAATGCCACTGTCTTTTGGGCTTGTTCCACTTCTTCCTGTGTAATTTCAATCCCAGACATTTGTTTTTGCTGCAGCTGCATTTGAATATTGCGGAAATTTTCAAACATGGCCTTTGCTGATGGATCAGCATTAACCAAGTCATACATTTTTTTTAAGTTTGTATATTCATCACTTTGACGAATAGCTTTTTCCAGTTCATAAGCAGAATCATGTAGGTTTACTGCCATAATTACCAACTCCTTTTTTACAATTGTCTCCACTATAACAAACTATGCTCTATATTACCAGAAAGACCCTTTATCTCATTTTAGACTAATTTCCTTAACAGTTGTCCCGGAAGTACTCTCTTCGTGAATCCGTGGAAATAAAGTATTGTATGCTTCCCAATTTAGTTGATCGGTCTTTATTTCCTTTACGCTGCTGGTATTAATGAACCAAGCACATATTATTAAATTTAACATACGATACCATATCAGCTTTAGCCTATTAGAAAATAACAGCTTTTGCTGTTTGAAAATATCCTATCACCTTATAAATGAGGAATTGCGATGAAACTTAACTTGCTACCGCTGTTTATAAAAGAAAATTCCTCCTTCCCCGCAAGCAAGGAGGCGATAATGCGTGTAAGCCATCCCTTGTTTCATCACTGGGAAATAGATCGCAATAAACCTGTCATGCTCTATTTAGGTAGCATGGCAGTTCCCGTCCTGGTGGAAGCTGTCCATGATGATAAGCAAGCAGTCTCTTTCAGTGACAACTTGATCCAGTCATTAGTACTTCCAAACCAGGATTTGCTATTGCTCAGCAATTTCACAAAAAAGAGCCATACTCTGACGCTTGGTCCAGTAATCGCTATATTGACAGATATCCCGGCAAATGAACTTGCACAAGATGGACCTTCTTTCCGCTCCATTCACCAATTTTGCGAGGAATTCCAGCAAGAACTTTCTCGCCTTGGGGGGATTCTGTACGTATGTAGCCTTCATGATTGGAAAGAAGATTTTGTAGAGGGTTATTATTATCAGCAGGAAAGCTGGAAAAAGATCTCCCTTCCCTATCCCAATGTGGTATATAATCGCCTTCACGTAAGAAAGGCAGAGGCTTCCATCCAGTTTAAAGAACTAAAAAAGAATCTGCAAAGACGACAAATACCAATCTTTAATGCACAATTCTTTTCCAAATATGATATTTCCACAATATTAA
>JAPSHL010000051.1 GCA_031179905.1 Bacillus sp. (in: firmicutes)
GTAGAAGAACTGTCATCAGATCCAAATGAAGCTTACCTTTAACCAAATCAAGTAAGCAAATAGGGCAGTTTCAAGGACTTTAACTATTAATGGTTTTTCTCTTTTGTAAGAACCTCTTTGGTTCATCTATTGCAAAAAACATAATTGAAATCATTAAAGAAAATATGGTGAAGTACCACTTTATTGCGAATCTATGGAAGAATAACAATGTATTTTTAGAAATAAAAGACGGTACTAAAATAAAAATTTTTTCTAACTTGTCGGAAGTAGTGGAATAGAAGAAACCTAAAATATAAACAGCTTCGAAGGAGAAATAAATTTAAGTATTTCACTTGATGGAAGTTTTCTCATTGAGGCACTGAAAAGAAGATGAGGTAAGAATAAGTTTTGGCATTTTTGATGAGACCTGTCTTGATTGAACCAATTGATAATCCATCTTATCTTCATCTTATTTCTCCTGTACGTTATTAATAGAATGGTATGCGAATGAAGGGGCGAAGTAAATCCAAAGAAAGAGGGCCTTAAAAAAATTTCAGAATTCTACTGCGAGGTGAGCTAATGAAACTAGGTTTAAAAAGAAATCAAGTGAAGTTAAGTCAGTATTCAAATGAATGGGAACAAGAGTTTATAATAATAAAGCAAGAACTTTTAAATGTTTTTCCTCTATTACAAGATAGAATTGAACATATTGGAAGCACAGCAATTAAAGGGATGACCGCTAAACCGATATTAGATTTAGCTGTTGGTGTAGATGATATAAACAAAGTGGACAATACAGTTTTAAAAGCTTTCAAGACTGCTGGTTTTTTAAGACTGCGTGTTGTGCGGCCAAATGAAATCGTATTAGCAAAGTTTACTGACGAAACTTATGAAGAAAAAACCCATTATCTTCATGTTGTTGATTATAATGAAGATCTTTGGAAGAACTTCCTTTTTTTTAGGGATTACTTAAATGCAAACAAAACAGCACGAGACAATTATATAAACCTTAAGAATGAATTTATACAAAATTATCCTGATGCAGGTATCGAACAATATACTGATTTTAAAGTACAATTTGTCAACGAAATAAATAGTAAAAGAAAAGCTTAGTAGGGCTGGCTATATGAAAAAAAAATGAACAAAAATCACGGAGGCTATTATGTCCAATAATAATCAATGTGGGATTGAAATTATTGATTATGATGATAAATGGGAAAATTGGTTTTTAGTAATTAAGGATGTTATATCATCCACCCTAGGTGATTTGATAATTGGTGTGGAGCATGTTGGAAGTACCTCAGTAAAAGGACTGGGAGCGAAACCGATTTTAGATATAGATGTTATAATCGACAATTATAATTTTTTGCCGGCAGTTGTTAAAGGTCTAGAGGTTATGGGTTATTATCATCAACAAGAGTGGAGTTTTAAGGGCAGAGAGGCATTTGGAAGAAAGGATTTATCCGTTCCTTGGAATGATTGTTATACATACTGGATGGAGCATCATTTATATGTATGTGATAAAGATAGTGAGGAATTAGCCAGGCATCTTGCATTCCGTAATCATCTTCGCAACAATTCAGAGGCGGCTGCCGAATATACAACATTAAAAAAAGAACTAGCAAGAACTGCAGCAGACAGGAAAGCTTACACAAATGGCAAAACAGCATTTATAAGTGAGATATTTAATAAGATAGAATCGAAGACGAGAGGGCTGTAATCAATTGGATTAGGCTCTTTTTTTGTTAATATAACATTTAAATTTAGAAACTTCCCCCTAAACAATTCGTCCAGATAAATGTAAGTTTTTCAGCTGCATATTTTTCGGAGGTGTAAATATGGAAAATAGTAATAAACGTATTGTCACACCAAAAGATTTCGGACATAAATTTTTAAATGGAGAGTTTTCATTAGTATATTCCCAAACAAATGAGGAATTTAAACAGGCAGTAACACTTGCGCAATTTATGGATATTGCCGAACCATTTAATAGTGGCGTAGAAACCTTTAACTTAGAAATGGATACAGATTTAAATAAGGAAATAACGCAATATTTGTGGTTAGACAACAGAAGAGAAAAAGCAATTGCAGTTGCTTTTGACCGAAATAATGTCATACATGGGATAAGACTTTCTCCTTTTATTTCCTTTCCAGAAGATGACCGTCAATTTACTAAGAATGCTTATATAATGCCTATAACAGACGAATGGTTTGTTTTTTGGGGTGGTATAAATCAATTTGTTAATTATCATTATGTTTATGAAGATCAAAGATATGCGTATGATTTAGTCATAATGAAAGATGGTTTATCATACCAGGATTCTATTAACAAACTAGAAAATTATTATGCTTTTAATAGGGAGATAACAGCTCCGGCAGATGGAAAGGTTGTAAAAATATTAGATGACATTAAAGATAATGTCATAGGCGAATTGAACCCGGACCAGCCAGAGGGGAATTGCGTTATCATGGAACATAGCAATAATGAATTCAGTATGCTTGCCCATTTGAAACAAAACTCTATCATTGTGAAAGAGGGAGAATCTGTAATTAGAGGGCAAGTGATCGGCTTATGTGGAAATTCAGGTAACTCAACAGAACCTCATTTACATTTTCAAGTAATGAATTCAGAAAACTATTTAGCCGGTAAATCAATTCGTATAAAATTTGAGAACGGTTTAGATCCAATCCAAGGGGATTTTATTAGTCCAGATAACTTTGCATAAAATTAAAAACATAATTTGTAAAGATTATTTACCGCCCAAATTGATTCTTATATAAAGCAAAGAAAAAAGTTTATGCCTATTCATGCAGGCTTAATATTCCTAAGTGTTTGAAGGTGAACGTATTAATAGCAAGTCAAACGGAGGTATATTTATTTGCAGAGGTTGTATTTGCTTATAAAAACACTACTAGACTAGGATAGAAACAATTTTCTTCTCTTTTTATTGAAATTAAAGGAAATAACAATGTGATGAACTTAAGAAAAAGAAAATATATAGTTGTGATTTACAGGAAATTACAAATGAAAGTAGAATGTAAAAGTTAAGTCCATAGGAAGGGAGTAAATAAGATGTCTGAAAAATTATTAAGAATAGGAACAACTTATATCCCAGTTACCAACGTTGTACTTTCTGCTGAATGGTATGTAATGAATATAGGTGCAGAGTTAAGTTATCAGGATGATGATAAAGCGATTTTAAACCTAGCAAATCAAAGTATATTCCTAGTTAAAGCGGAAAGGGACCAAACTTCAAATTTTTTTGATATATACGGTCAAGAACATTTTTCAATGACATTTGAAGTGAATGGTTTGAATGCGCTGGAATCATTACATAGTGAGTTTATAAACAAAAAAATAAAAGTTGGAGAAATAGAAGACAGAGGACACTCAGGAAGAAACTTCATATTTTCTGATTTAGATGGAAACAAATTCGATGTATGGAGCGAACTTAGTCCAAGCTTTAAAGAGAAATTTTAAAATCCATAAAAAATGTTACTGGAAGATCGTGGTAAGGGGGATTTTTATGATACTCGGTATACATCATGTACAGATTACAATTCCAAAGGGCAAAGAGGAAGAAGGTAAAAACTTTTATTGTAATATACTTGGTCTCCCTGAAAAAGAAAAACCTGAATCTTTGCTGGGACGTGGTGGTTTCTGGTTAGAAGTTGGAGACATTGATGTTCATATAGGTACAGAAGAAAATTTCGACAGATTGAAAACTAAAGCCCATATAGCTTATCAAGTAAATGATATCGTATATTGGAGAAATGTTTTAGAACGAAATAATGTCCAGATTATTGAGGGAATTCCAATTCCAGGATTTCAACGATTTGAATTAAGGGATCCATTCGGAAATAGAGTAGAAATCATTCAAGTAATTTAGTCGTGAGCTTATTTTTAGCTCTTTTTTTGTATTAGGACTTTTAAGGTTTGAATAGATGAAGAATGTTTTTTATAAACATGTTCCCAGCAATTAATTAAGAGAATGGTGATTTTATGGAGTGATTTGGATGGTGTTTAGCTAATCAGCGGATAATGGTATACTAAGTCTTCACAATTTACTTTGTCACCAAACCAAAGGCTGGAGCAGTACCATCCCTAAAGGGTAGGTTTTGCTCCAGCCTTTCTTTTATATGAAAGACGAATATTATCGTCTGAATGGGTTGTGTTGCATGATTTGATGTCCTAAGACTGCTACACCTGTGACTAATATGCCGTTTATGACTGCTGAGACAGTAAATCCGTAGGCAAATGTCCCGAGAAGGATAGAGAATGCCAGCAAAATCCAAATGATTAGCCAATTTGAGATGAATGGTGTTTGTTTAAGTGCATATCCAATCACCCATAGAACTGGTATGAATACATAATAATTTTCATTTATATATTCCTTTATAAGCTCCAATTCCATGTTTGGTTCCCTCCTTTAACTCTCTGATGCTATATTCTATGAAACAATTCTTTCAGCCGTTTGTTTGCATACCTAATACTTCAAATTTTTTAATATTTTCAGCCATTTTTCCTGTCCTTTTTCTTGCTATCTGTCTATATAGAAGGGGAAAGGAGGTGGTATTACTGATGGCACAATCAACTTTGAAAGAGACTAGTATTAAGCTTCATTTTCAAAACGGAGTCAAGGAAAATGGTGATCCCCAGTTAATCAGCAAAACCTTTAACCTGGTTAAGTCAAGCGCTTCAGCTGAACAGATTCTGCAGGCAGCAGATTCGATTGGAACTATCGTGAGTTTCCCTGTTAATTCTGTAACAAAGCATGAAAGTTATGATATTACAAGATAAAAGGCAACCCTGTCTAAGGAAGGAGGTGGAAATATATGGCGAAAACACTAGAATTGACTTTTAATACGGCAAATGGAAAACAGTCTAAACTAACATTAGGTGAACCGTTAGAGTCTTTAGATTTGGAAGTTATGAAAACAGCTATGAACACGATCATTGAAGCAGAAGTTTTTACGACAGTGAATGGGGATTTAGTTTCCCCGAAAAGCGCGCGGGTAATTGAACGAAATGTGACTGAGTATGAGCTCTAGAAGGGGATAAACAGTCTTTTCTGTCCCTTTTTATTTAAAAAAGGCGGAGGTGAAGGAGATGACTGAATGGATGGCAGTGATTAGCGAAGCTGGGTTTCCGATAGCTGTCAGTATGTATTTGCTGTACAGAATTGAAACAAGGCTTGATTCCATGATTCAGTCAATTGATAGCCTGCCTGACCGGATGAAATAATATCAATAAAACTTCGCGGAAGAATTATCTGAATAATGAAAGGGTTTTCTATTGACAATAATAACTAAAAATGTTAAATTTACATTAACCGTTAGTTAACGTATTTAAGTGTTACAGCCTCTTTTTTTACTAGATTTAAAGATTGGCAGTCGTAATAAAAATGCGGTATAAAATGGTAATTTTAAGGGAAGCTTTTTAGCTAATTAGGAGGATATTTTCATGAACAACGGCAAGGTAAAATGGTTTAATGCAGAAAAAGGTTTCGGATTTATTGAACAAGAAAACGGAAATGATGTATTTGTACACTATTCTGCTATTCAATCAGAAGGCTTCAAAGCACTAGAAGAAGGCCAAGAAGTTGAATTTGAAGTAGTAGAAGGTGCACGTGGCCCTCAAGCTGCTAATGTTGTAAAAAAATAATATACTAACATAAATATTAGGGGATGCTTCTTTTAGAAGCATCCCCTAATTTGTGTTCAGTAATCTGTTAAACTATACTCCATACAGAAGTCAATTGTTTGCTATAATGAAAGTTAGTCTCCATACTGTAATACTAGATGAAAAAAACTTTAATATATATAGTTTCTTTGAGGTGATAGATTTGAAATTCATTCATACTGCAGATTGGCATTTAGGAAAGCTTGTCCATGGTTTGTATATGACAGAGGACCAAAGACATATGCTTAACCAATTTGTTGAGCTGGCAAAAGTGGAACAGCCGGACGCTATTATTATTGCCGGAGATTTATACGATCGCTCAATCCCCCCTACAGATGCAGTAAACTTGCTTGATGAGGTATTGTATACAATAAATGTGGAAATGAACATCCCAATTCTTGCTGTATCTGGAAATCATGACAGTGCAGAACGACTGTCATTTGGAAGCTCGTGGTATAAACAAAATAAATTTTATTTGAACGGAAAGATTGAAAATAGTCTTGCGCCAATTCATATGTTGGGTGTGAACTTCTATTTAGTTCCTTATTGTGAGCCGGTAACAGTAAGAGAATTTCTCGGAGATTCATCCATAGTTAATCACCATGATGCGATGAAAGCAATAATCGGCAAAATGGAACCTCAATTAAATCAAGAGCAGCCGAATATATTAATTGGGCACAGTTTTGTGCTTGGCGGAAAAACTACCGACTCAGAAAGAGTTCTGTCTGTTGGTGGTTCAGGCTGTGTCGGAGCAGAAGTATTCGCACCTTTTGCATATACTGCCTTAGGCCATCTTCACAGTCCTGATGCTTTAAATCATCAAACAGTTAAGTATTCTGGCAGTTTAATGAAGTATTCTTTTTCAGAAGCAAAACAGCGTAAATCTGTTTCTATTATAGAATTGGATGATAAAGGAAACTTCACAGAGCGTTTCCATACCTTTACACCAAAGAAAGACATGAGAGAACTAGTGGGATACATGGAAGAATTGCTTGATCCAAGCTTTTATGGAAAACAAAAAATCGATGATTATTTAAAAGTTACCTTGTTAGATGAAGGTGCAATCCTTGATCCTATTCAGAAGCTAAGACAGGTGTATCCGAATGTTCTTCATCTTGAACGCAGATTAGAGAATATGGATAAAAAGAAAAAAACATCTTTAACAGAACAAGACCAAAAGCGAAAAACTGAATTGGATTTATTTATGTCCTTTTATGAAGAGATGACAACTGCTGAGTTTACTGAAGATAAACGGGAGATGATCAGTAATGTCATCAACCAAGTCAGAAGGGAGGAAGCGCTGAAATGAGACCCCTAAAACTGACAATGCAGGCGTTTGGTCCATATGCAAAAACCGAAATAATTGATTTTACAAAGCTAGGCAATCGCACAATGTTTGTTATTTCAGGCAAAACAGGTGCAGGCAAAACGACGATTTTTGATGGAATTAGCTATGCGATATACGGAAAAGCAAGCGGGGAAGACCGCAATGGTTCCGAATTGAGAAGTCAATTTGCGCCTGACTCCTTACTGACAGAAGTAAGCCTCGATTTCAAATTAAGAGATAAGCGCTATCTGATTACAAGGTCACCGCAGCAAGACAAAAAGAAAGAAAGAGGCGACGGTTTTACAACAATTGGCGCGAAAGCAGAGCTTTATGTATATGATGACAATGGCGATTTGAAGAATATTGCTTCTTCCATTCGTGATGTCGAGGAGAAAATTAAAGAAATTATGCAAATTGACAGCAATCAATTCCGGCAAATTCTTATGATTCCACAAGGAGAGTTTAGGAAGCTGCTAACATCTGACAGCAAGGAAAAGGAGGCAATTCTTCAGCGCCTTTTCCATACTGAAATATATAAATACATGGAAGAAAAGCTGAAGGAGCAATCTTCTTATCTTAAAAAGAATGTGGAGCAGCAGTTGTTAATGCGAGCATCCGCTCTTTCCAATATTACAAGCTTATTTGTGGAGGAACTACAGGATTTGCTGCAACAAGGAAGTGATAATGATGTAATCCTTTTACCACTTCTTCAGAAAGAATTAGATGAAATGACACAACGAGCAGCACAGCTCAAAGAAGAATTGGCAGTAAAGGTCAAAGAACGGGATGACCTCAATAATAAAGTTTTTGAAGCAGAAGCTGTTCTGAAGCAACTGAAGCTGAGAGAAGAACTGAAGCAGCAAAAGGACAAGCTGGAACAACAGCGTGAAATCATTGACACGAAAGAAACGACGGCCCTGTTAGCGCAAAAGGCTGCATTGCTCACACAGCAAGAAGAAATCTGCCATCATTTGAAAAGACAACTGGACAGATGTGAACAGCAAAAAAATGATTTGGCTAATACCCTTGAAAAAATTTCAGAAGATATGATTGAAGCAGAAAAAGCCTTTCAACGAGAAGCTGATAAAGAGCCGGAAAGAAAAAAGCTGACTGAATATATTGCTTATCTAAAAACGATACAGCATGATGTCGAACAGTTTTCCAAATTAGAAGAAGCAGTTGTGAAGTTTTCTGCGCAAATAAGTCAGCAAGAAGCAAACAAACAGTTACTTCTAAAAGAAAAAGCGCAGCAGGAAACAGACATACAGCGATTTAAAGAAAATAAACAGGCTATTGAAAAAGAAAAACTGACCCATTTAGAGAACAAAGGGATACTAGCAGATAAAAGGCATTTAATGGAGAAGCTTGAAAAGCTGATTTCCCTTGAGAACAGACTTACAGAGCTAACAGAAACTGCCGTCAACAAAACGAAACTGGCAGCGCATATAACCGCGCGTTTTGAGGATGCTAAAGCCCTTGTTGAAAAGCTTCAGGATAACTGGCTTGCAGCACAAAGCTACCATTTAGCACAAACACTTGAACAGGACAAGCCATGTCCTGTGTGTGGAAGCACACATCACCCTGATCCAACACATAATCAAGGGACAGTCATGCCGACACAGGAAGATATTAAAAGTGCGAAAGCGGATTTAGCTGTAATTGAAAAGGAAAAAAGTGCTGCTGAAAATGAATTGCTGCAAACAAACTCGCAAATAAGCTTTTTAGACGAGCAAAAGACAATAACGCGTGCAGATTTAGAAAGTATAAGACAAGATGTTGCACATAAATCTGCAGCAGACCTGAAGGAAATTGTTCTTCAGGAAATACAAGAACTAGAACGTGAGCAGCGTACTTTAGAAGCTTCAGCAAACAGGTTGGAAAAACTGGATGTTGCTATAGCAGAATTAGAAAAAGCACTGGAAATTAATTCTGTTCGTATGGATAAGATGACAGAGGACATTCATCAATTGTTCGTAAAAAAGACAGAATCAGAGTCGGCACTTAATACTATGAGAAATGCTGTTCCAGAAAATCTTCGAAACAGTGCAAGCTTCAAAAGGGAGCTCTCTACGTCTGAGTCAAAGCTTGCCATGCTAGATGAAGCATACAGAAAATTACAGGCTGCCTTACAGGACATCAAAACGAAACAGCAGAAAGAACTTGGCATAATGGAAAGTTTACAGAAGCAGTATAAAGATATTGCTGCGAACCTGCAAACAGAACGGAAAATTTTCTTAGATAAGATGACAGGGGAAGGCTTTGCCACTTATGGACAATTTCATCAGGCGAAGCTGCCTGGAAATGAAATTGAAGCATTGCTGAAGAGTATCCAGCAGTATAAGGAGCAATACCGTTCTATTACTGATCGTTATCACGATTTGGAAGAAATACTTCGTGACGTGAAAACACCAGATATAGAATCTCTGTTGGCAAGACGCAAAGATTTAGATGAAGTAATTCGAATTAAACAACAGGAGCATACTAATCTGCTAATTAAAGAAAATGATAATAAAGAAATTATGGGTAAGGTAGAGAAAATCAATCGAGATATTAAAGAACTGGAAGAGAGTTATAAGCTTGTCGGCCATCTATATGATATAACTAGAGGACAGAACACCTATAGAATGACTTTTGAGCGCTATGTTTTGGCAGCTTTCTTAGATGATATTTTGGAGGAAGCAAACAGCAGGCTTGTCAAAATGACAAGTGGAAGATATAAGCTCATGAGGAAAAAGGACAGATCCAAAGGAAATGTTCAAAGCGGGCTGGAGCTGCTTGTTTTTGACCAATATACTGGACAAGAACGGCATGTTAAAACTTTGTCAGGCGGAGAAAGCTTTAAGGCTGCTTTGTCGTTGGCTCTAGGTCTGGCAGATGTCGTTCAGGCATACGCTGGCGGTGTTTCTCTGGAGACGATGTTCATTGATGAAGGGTTTGGAACATTGGATCCTGAATCATTGGATCAAGCGATTGAAACATTAATGGAAATCCAAAGTTCCGGCAGATTGGTAGGGATTATTTCGCATGTTCCTGAATTAAAGGAAAGAATTGATGTTCAATTAGAAGTTATTGCAGGGCAAAGCGGAAGCACGACTCAATTTCATCATTTGTTTTAATAGAAACATATAGAAGCAATTTTTTGGGGATTTCTCCCCAGAGAGTTGCTTTTTTTGCGTTGCGCTTTCTTTCTTTTATTTGGTTACACATGAATCATATGGTAAAAAACTAGGCTTAATATACTGTTTTTTGTGAACGATGATAGTCTTTTTATACTTGTAGTGATAAAAAAGGAAATGAACACCAAAACATCCAGCTTTTGCTCATAGGAATCCAGTTTGTTAGTTATTAGAATAAGAGTCAGATAGAATACAACACATACAAAGGAGAATGCTGCTACATGAAAAAACAGCTGCTAACTGTTTGTGCAACAGCAACTATATTTTTTGCCGGATTTCACACAAATGCAAGTGCTCATGAAAAGAAATATGTAGTAAAATCGGGGGATACATTATGGAAGATTTCTGCTGCTAATAATGTGTCTGTTGCGAATCTTACTGCTTATAATAAATTAAACGGCACAGTTATTAAAGTTGGACAAGAGCTGACATTGCTGCCGACTCACATTCATTACACAGTAAAAAGCGGGGACGCACTTTCTAAAATTGCCGTCACGTATAATACAACATCAGCCAAAATCAAAGAATGGAACGGTTTGACTAGCGATACAATTAAAGTCGGACAACTATTAATGATCGTAACATCTTCAACAACAAATACTACAGGAACAACTTCAACAGCTGCAACATATAAGGTTGCTAGCGGTGACTCTTTATGGTCTATCGCTACAAAGTTTAAGATTACTGTTGATCAATTGAAAACGTGGAATAAATTGAGCAGTAATACAATATTTGTCGGACAAGTTTTAAATATTAAAGCACCAGCATCTGACGGAACAACAGCTCCAGCGCAAAACACAGTATCTAAAGCAGATGCCTTGATAGCAGAGGCACAAAAATATATTGGTGTTCCTTATGTTTGGGGCGGAAGCACTCCATCTGGGTTTGACTGCAGTGGGTTCATCAATTATGTTTATACTAAAGTAGGTCTTTCTATACCAAGAACGGTTGCAACTATCTGGAATGCAGGAACAACGGTTTCCACTCCTGAAGTAGGAGACATTGTGTTCTATGAGACAACTTCTGGTCCATCACACGCAGGTATTTATATGGGCAACAATAAATTTATCCATGCTGGGACTTCAACAGGTGTTACCATTACAGATATGAGCAATTCGTACTGGAAGCCGCGTTATTTAGGTGTGAAATCATATTTTTAATAGGTAGAAAACTCCTTTCTATATCAGCATTGCTCGCACCATCTCGAGGAAATTTTGATTGCTAATAAAGAAAGAAGCTTTCTAAGAATGTATGGGGCATGGCTTTATCACAATAGTGATATTTAGCACATGTCCTTTTTTATTAGCCTGCTATAATGAACGGTGTATCAGCTTCTTTTTTAGAATTTTTTTGTCGTTTGACTTCTGAATTATGAGAAAAATAAAAAAATAAACCAAAATGGAAAAGATGTAGTACTATTTTGATAAAAAGCTAATTAAACAAAGTATCTCATATGAGGTAGTTTGTGTATTGGCTTAAATTTGATACGAATTTTTGAGAAACAGGTAAAAAGCGCTCAAGTGTTGTAAAGGAATGGTTAGTATCCTTGCTTTTTAGGCTGCAGGTTCTAGCTGTTATTTAGTAAAATGGGTAAAGGGGCATAATGCATGAGATTTTTTTTAGTGGATGATGATGGGGCAATCCGATCTGTAATGAAACATATCATTGAAGGGGAAAAGCTGGGGCTTGTTATAGGAGAAGCGGAAACAGGGGCCAAAGTAACAAGTAATATTTTGCAATTTAATGATATCGACATTGTCATCATGGATTTACTGATGCCGGATCGCGATGGGATAGAAACAATAAAATCTTGGAACGGGGAGTTTAAAGGCAAGGTAATTATGCTTTCTCAAGTTGAAACAAAGGAATTAATCGGGGATGCTTATATGGAAGGCGTCGATTATTATGTTACGAAACCGATTAACAAAAAGGAATTAGTTGCTGTCATTAATAAAGTGATGCAATCCATACTGCTAGAGAAAACGGTTAATGATATTCGTTTTTCACTTAATAGTTTATTGGAAACTAATATGGAAAGTGCTGCGAGCGGGTCGGTTGCACAAGCAGGCGCCAAAATTGTCGAATCAGCAGAGTTTTTGCTGTCGGAATTGGGGATTATTGGTGAAAACGGCAGTAAAGATTTATTAGAAATGGTTCAATATTTATATGAGCATGAAATAAATGATGGTTTTGATCTTCATTTTCCTTCTTTAAAAGATTTGTTTGAAAAGCTGTCGTTAATGAGGCTGGGTAAAGCAGCATCCCCCCTTGAGCTGAATAGGGAGACAAAAGCTAGCGAACAGCGCGTGAGGAGGGCGATTTATCAATCTATTACCCATTGGGCTAACATTGGCTTAAGTGCGTCCACAAATGCAAAATTTGAAAATTATGCGACAAAGTTTTTTGACTTCTCTACAATAAGATGTAAAATGACTGAGCTCAGCAACGAACAGGAAGTATTGCCAAAACAAGTGAAAATCCATACGAAAAAGTTCATCCAAGTACTTTATTTTGAAGCGAAAAAATTAAGCGGCTGCAGGTAGACTAAGTATGATTTGCTGTTCGTTTACTAAAAAAATATATAATAGAAGAAACAAGGAGAGAATTATTGAAAAAGACAGCAAAAAGAAAAAGCAGGAATATAGCCAGCTTCCTTTTAGTCAGTCTGATTATATGTTTATTCGGAGTTGTGTATTGGCAGGAAGAGCAGATTACTCCTAAAGAGGATATCCCAATGCCAACGGAACTAAATGAGACAGTTGCTCAAAAAAGGGATGAGCTAATAAGTTTAGCAGCAGATAAAGGCATAAATGTGGTGATTACAGCAGATTTCAGAAGCTCAGAGGAGCAGGATGAGCTTTACGCACAAGGCAGGACAACGGATGGAGATATTGTTACAAATGCAAAGGGTGGGGAATCATATCATAACTATGGTCTTGCGATTGATTTTGCCCTTATGAATATTAATGGTGAAATTGTATGGGATATGGAGTATGACGGAAACGGCAACTCTAAAAGCGACTGGTCGGAAGTTGTCGAAATAGCTAAATCTTTAGGATTTGATTGGGGCGGTGATTGGGTCAGCTTTAAAGATTATCCACACTTTCAAATGGATTTCGGTTTATCGATTGAAGACCTACAAAATGGCGAACGTCCATAAAAAAAACAGCAGCAAAATCACATTGCCGCTGTTTTTTTTATGATTAATTATTTCACCATTTCACTCCATACATAAGCATAAATTAAGTTTGCAGTTGCCTCTATTGATGAAAAATGAGTTCTTTCGTATGCATGGGAAGAATCAATGCCCGGACCGATTAATCCGTGGATAATGTCATGTCCTGATCTGATAGCAGCGGAAGCATCGGAACCATAATAAGGGTAAATATCAAGCTGATAAGGTATGCTGTTGCTCTCAGCCAGCTTCACAAGCTTTTTGCGTAGCCCTAAATGATAAGGACCGCTTGCATCTTTAACACAAATGGAAACAGTATATTCATCTGTTGATTGGCCATCGCCCATTGCACCCATATCTACAGCCAGATACTCTACTGTTTCTTTTGGGATATTTGAGTTTCCTCCATACCCGATTTCTTCATTGTTGGAAATGAGGAAATGAGTTGTATAAGGAAGCTGTTCAGGTGAATGCTGCAATTGCTTCATAACATGCAGAAGAATGGCAACACTTGCTTTATCGTCCAAGTGACGGGACTTGATAAAACCAGATGTAGTCATTTCCACCCTAGGGTAAAACGAAATAAAATCGCCTACAGCAATCCCTAATTTTTTGGTATCCTCTGCAGTTGATACGCGTTCATCAATACGGACTTCCATATTTACCTGGTTTCTTTCCGCTTTGCCAGCATCTTTGTATACGTGAACAGATGCTTGATGCAGTAAGATTGTTCCTGTGTATACGTCACCAGCAGCAGTTTCAATCAGGCAATTTTCTCCTTCAATACTGTTATAGGTGAAACCTCCTATTAAGTCGATACGAAGCCTGCCGTTTGGTTTAATTTCTTTCACCATTGCTCCCAATGTGTCAACATGTGCTGTCAGCATTCTTTGTTTGTCAGAGCTTTTACCAAGGATTGTTGCAATCAAACCACCTTTATTATTTCTTTTCGTACTGATTCCGTCTGCTTGCAGTTGTTTTTCTATGTATTCAATAATGGTATCTGTGTTACCTGAAGGGCTGCTGATATTCAATAAGCCCTCTAGTGTCTTCAAGTACTCCTCTTTGATCCATTTGCTCATGCTAATTCCTCCTGTTAGGTATTGATTTTATTATACTTGAAAAATTCAGGCACACAAAGTCTAAAGAAACCGTGTGGAAGAAGGCAAATAATATATTTGGATTTGCAAAGATTTTGATTCTTTTTACTTATAATTTTTCACTAGCAATTTTTTTGTAATTATTGTAAGATGGGTTTAATTTGAAGAATTTATATGCTTTTTGTAAACACTATGTGAAGGATATTAGTGGAAAAGAAGGCATATTTATTTATTTCTCTTTGAATCAACCTGTGTTATAATTTTAAACGGTATTTTGATGTAAAAGCAGGAGACATCTCGATTAAGGCTGGACATAGGCTTTTACTAACTGGAACAGGAAATTACATTTAAATTTACAAAAAAAAGGGCTATTTGTAGAAAGCCAATGGAATCAGTTTTGGATTTTTTGCTACAAACTTGAATTGAGGTGAATATGATTGAAAGGTACAGCAGAATTAATGAAGAAATTTTTCTCTAAACATTCTTCTTTCTTTTTAATCGCCATTATTTTATTTTGGATGAAAACGTATATTGCTTATAAGGTTGAGTTCAGCCTTGGAGTTGAAGGTGCATTGCAGCAATTCCTTCTGTTCTTGAACCCGTTAAGCTCTGCCTTATTCTTTATTGGACTTGCTTTGTTCATTAAAGGAAAAGCACAATCCGTCATGATAGTTGTCATAAGTGGAATCATGTCCGCATTGCTTTATGCGAATATCGTGTACTACCGATTCTTTACAGACTTTATCACCGTTCCTGTTGTTATGCAGGTGAAGGTGAATGGAGGCCAGCTCAGCGACAGTATCAACTCGCTGATGAGCATATTTGATATCCTGTACTTCCTGGATGTGATTATACTAATAGTATTGCTGGCAACGAAAGTTTATAAACCTAAAGTTCAAAAAAATAGAAGAGCTGCCAAATCTGTTTTTGCACTTGCGATTTTAGTGTTTATCATCAACTTAGGTCTTGCAGAAGCAGATCGTCCGCAGCTTTTGAGCAGATCATTTGACCGTAACTATTTGGTTAAATATTTGGGCGCATATAACTTTACGATTTATGATGTCGTGCAGAATGCCCGCTCAGAAAGTCAAAGGGCTCTCGCTGACAGCAGTGATATAACTGAAGTTCAAAACTATATCAATGCTAATTTTGCTGAACCGAATTCCGTTTACTATGGAAAAGCGGAAGGCAAAAACGTAGTTTATATCTCCCTTGAATCACTGCAAAGCTTTATCATTAATTATAAGATTAATGGAGAAGAAGTTACACCGTTCTTAAATTCACTTGTAGGTGAGCAGAACACATTCTATTTCGAGAATTTCTTCCATCAAACAGGCCAAGGGAAAACTTCTGATGCCGAATTTATGATGGATAACTCTTTGTATGGAATGAGCCAAGGTTCAGTGTTTGTGAACAAAGCGCAAAATACATTGCAGTCAGCTCCAGCTATCCTAAAGACAAAAGGCTATGTGTCTGCAGCGTTCCACGGAAACTATAAGACATTCTGGAACAGAAATGAAATGTACAAATCAATTGGTTACGATTATTTCTTTGATGCGGAATACTACGATATGTCTGAAGAAAACACAAAGAACTACGGTATGAAGGATATTCCTTTCTTCCAGGAAAGCATGCCGCTTCTAAAGTCGCTGGAACAGCCGTTCTATACGAAGTTCATTACATTATCTAATCACCATCCATTTGAAATGGATGAAGGGGATACTGACTTCCCAGCAGGAGATTTTGATGATTCTGTTGTTAATAACTATTTCCAAGCCGCTCATTATCTTGATGAGTCAATTAAGGAGTTCTTCAGCTACTTGAAGGAAGAGGGTTTATATGACGATACTATGGTTGTCATGTACGGTGACCACTATGGTATTTCAGAAAACCATAATACAGCAATGGCAAAAGTTATGGGTGTAGATGAAATTACACCGTTAATGAATTCACAGCTTCAACGCGTACCGCTGTTTATTCATATTCCTGGCGTTGAAGGGAAAGTTGTCAGTGAGTATGGTGGAGACGTTGATGTTATGCCGACAGTGCTTCATTTGTTAGGAGTGGATACGAAGGACTATCTGCAAATCGGATCTGATTTGTTATCTGAAGATCATCGTGAAACAATACCATTCCGCAACGGAGATTACGTATCACCGACTGTTACAAAAATCGGCGATAATTGCTACGATACAGGTAATGGTGAATTATTAGATAGTAAAGAGTGTGCACAGCAAGCAGAAAGTGCTGCAGCTGAATTGCAAACATCTGATGCAATCGTTAATAAAGACCTGCTCCGTTTCTATACACCTAAAGGGTTTACCCCAATTAATCGAGATGACTACAGCTATGTGAAAAATGGAGAAGAATCAACTGATTCAACTACAGACACTGCTGACACAAATACTGGCGAATAATAAGATAGCCGTTTATCCAAATGGATAAACGGCTTTTTTGTATGCAAATTTAGCATTTGGTTCCATTTAAACAAGCGCCAAGAAAATTGTACCTTTATTTTTGAAAAAGTACTTGTAACAGCGATAGGAAGGGAGTATTATTACTAGTGGAAAAGTTCAGAATTCGAAATAAATTTTGTTTACAGTTCTAATTAGCAGTAAAACAACTCAGGTAAAGGATGGGTATAATAATGGATGAACACGAACAGGTAAATAGCGCTAATGAGAGATGGAGTATTAAAAATGGAATCTATACTACTCTTATTCTTAATATCTCTAATAATTATTTTCCTCTTTTCGCTATTAGTGTTCTTGGTGTTACGAACTATGAGCTTGGACTAATTGGTTCTTTGCCGCAATTTGTTGGAATGCTGGCGATGGTTCTCGGTGCAGCCATCATGAACAGGCTGCAAAGCAAAAAAATGTTTACGGTCTATTCATTTATGATGGCAAGGGTCTTTTTAATTGGAATGGCGTTGGTTGTTTTCCTGCCAGAGTCCATGCAAAGCTGGACTTTTATTATACTTGTTGCCTTTATGAACCTGCCTTTCTCCTTTGCGAATTTGGCTTGGCAAGCATTGATTGCTGATATAGTTTCAGAGAATAGGCGGAATATATTTTTTAGCAATCGCAATAAAGTTATGACAATGGTAGCAATGATATCAACCTTCCTTGT
>JAPSHL010000273.1 GCA_031179905.1 Bacillus sp. (in: firmicutes)
GTAACTAGTGATGTCAACAATAAGATTTACTCTGCTAAAGTACTAAAATATTCAGAAAAGACAGTCGAAAAACACCTATATGAAGACAGAAAAAAACCAGCAGAAATTAGATTCTGCTGGCTGGATTGTTTTATAGTGTTGTAATAATTGGCTTATCTTTTGTGATGATTATTGTATGCTCATACTGTGCTACGAAACTTTTGTTTTTTGTTGAGAACGTCCAACCATCAGATTTTTCATACACTTCTTCTGCACTTGTCGAAATAAATGGTTCAAATGCAATAACCATTCCTTCTTTTAGAAGTTCATTATCCCATGCATCATAATAATTAAGGATATGGTCTGGTTCCTCATGCAAAGACGTACCGATACCATGGCCAGTAAGGTTTTTTATTACTGTAAATCCATGCTTTTTAGCGGTATTATAAACAAATTTTCCGATTCTGTTCTTTTTTGCACCTGGTTTAAGGCATTTAAGTCCTTCTTCAAATGCTTCTTTCGCAACGTCACACAGTTTCACTAATTTTGGATCTCCGTTGCCGACAACGAATGATTTACCTGTATCAGCAAAATAGCCGTTTTTGCTTGCTGAAACGTCAATATTTACTAAGTCACCTTCCTGAATAATGCGGCTACCTGGTATCCCATGCGCTACCTCATCATTTACAGAAATACATGTAAATCCCGGGAAATCATACATATCTTGCGGTCCAGATACAGCGCCATGTTCTGTGAAAAGCTTTCCTGCAATTTCATCCAGTTCTTTTGTTGTAATGCCAGGAACGGTTTTTCTATATAATTCTTCCCTAATTAAGCTTACTATTTTTCCAATTTCTTTCAGTCCATTGATGTCTTGTTCATTTTTAACGATCATATGCTTACTCCTCTTTGTTTCTTCTAACGTAGTTAAATCCATTTAAACGTTATTATTATAGTTTAACAAATTTTATTAGTAAAATATATCCCTTAAAAAGATTGGGGCCAAAATATGAAAATCCTTTATCCTGTATTTAAATACTTGGATATGTTTCCTTCAGGAATTTAACCGAAGCCGTAATAAGCTCTGTTAATACATCCCTATCAATGTCTGCAATTTTGTTTATGTAAACACAAGCCTTCCCAGTTGTATGCTTGCCAAAACGCTGTAACAGTTCATCACGTCTCGTTTCTCCAGGAGCAAAATATAAGCTTATTTTCGCTTTGCGTGGTGAAAAACCTACCAGTGGTGCATCCCCTTCATGACCTGAAGCATATTTATAATGATAAGATCCAAAGCCAATGATGCTCGGACCCCACATTTTAGCAGGAAAACCAGTTGTTTCTGTAAAAATATCCAATAATTGATAGGCATCCTCTTTTTTCTTTGGACTATCCACTGACTCAATAAATTCAATGACACTGTTTTCTGTTTCCTTCGTCTTTAATTCATACATGATTCCAGCTCTTTTCTATTCGTTTTCTTTTGTAACAGTAACCCCCATTTGTTTTCTTGCTTCATCTAAGATTTCCATCGTAGCTATTGTGTTAGCCCATGTATTATGAGGAGATTCTAGTGAGTTCGTTTGAATCGATTCAATAAACTCCTTGATTTCATAATACATGGGTTCAAATTGCTCCTGTTCGCTTATATCCTCTTTTACACCATTAGAAAACAGTATCTCTGCCTTTTTAGGACTGGAAATATGGTGGATCAGCAACGTTCCATCTTCACCTTGAATTTCTGTAGGCAATGTTGATTCAGATATGCATGAAAACATGACATTTGCTTTAAATTCGTTGTAATCAAGGGTAATTTGGCCATTTCCATCCACACCCGAGGACAGAACGTTACCGCTTGCATTAATCGATTCAGGTACCCCAAACAACTCTACTATTGGATAAATAGTGTACACACCTAAATCCATTAAAGAACCGCCTGCAAGCTTAGGATTAAAAAGGTTTGGCAACTCACCGTTTTTATATTGCTCATAAAAAGGAGACAATCTACAGTTAGTTGAAAAATACGATTGAATTCTGCCAATTTTGTGCAAATTCTCTTTAACAGCAACGAAATTCGGCATGAGTGTTGATTTCATTGCTTCCATTAAAGTAACCCCATTAGTTTTTGCAGCTGCAATCATCTTTTCTGCTTCTGCTTTATTTGAAGCGAATGGTTTTTCGCACAGTACATGCTTACCGTTCTTCATAAAGACCAATGCTTGCTCACAATGAAGACTGTTAGGTGTTGCAATATATACTGCATCTACTTCACTTGATTGAGCCATCTCATCAAGATTATGGAATGCTTTTTCAATATGATACTTTGCTGCAACCTCCTTTGCTTTGTTTTCAGACCGTGAGTAAACCGCACTCACTGTAAAATCTTGATGTTGTTTACCTGCCTTAATAAATCTCTCTGTTATCCAGTTAGAACCGACAATTCCAAACCGTATCATTTTTGTCACCGCTTTCTATTTTTTTATTAATTATAGGATAGCAGACTGCTAGAAAAAAACATATGCTGTTTAAACTTTTTAACCAAATTACCAATACATATAAATCTCTATTTTCAAAACATATTTGTCCATCGTAAAACATAATATGGATGTACAAGCAGTTATGATGGGAGGAAAGTGATGAGCCTAAGCATTTTATTCAGTTATATTCTTTTAGGGTTAACATTAGCTGCACCGATAGGACCAGTTAATTCTGCCCGTCTTGATAAAGGAATCAAAAATGGTTTTTGGCATGCCTACGTTGTTGGCTTCGGCTCAATGGTAGCTGATGGACTTTTTATGTTAATGGTCTATATTGGCATGGTCCATTTTCTTGAGATATCATTCATTCAAGTATTTCTTTGGCTTTTTGGTGGATTTATCCTTATTTACACTGGTATTGAAAGTATAGTTGGTGCAAACTCAATCACACTAGACACGTTAAGGGGCAAAGATTCTTTATTTAAATGCTTTATTACTGGTTTCATTATGTCTGCCACAAGTCCTTTATCCATTCTGTTTTGGCTGGGAATCTACGGATCTATCTTAGCGAAGACAGCAAGTGAAAACGGGACAGGCATGCTGCTCGTGTACAGTAGTATGATCTTTTTAGGGCTGACCATATGGGATGTAATTGTTGCAGCACTTACATCTAGTTTCAGGAGATTTCTAAATATTACTACATTGAGAATGATTTCCATCATTTCCGGCATCACATTAATTTTATTCGGCGCCTACTTTGCCTATCAAGGAATTGACAGTCTCTTTTAATAAATAAAAAAAGGAAGGGCATGAATATCCCTTCCTTTCTTACTTAATCCGCTAATCCCCAAACAGACACGCTTTGTCCGTTAACAGGAAAGTCGGCAAAGCCGTCCTCTTCAATTATAATTTGTTCATCTCTAGTATTCGTCAAGTCCACCCATGTTTCTCCAGCTCGCTCATTACCAACAAACATTCTGATACTTGCCTCCTGGTCATTTGAAATAACCACAGCACAACCTGATTTCTCTATATTTTCAACTCCATGGCGAACCCAGCCGATGACATTCTTTTTATCAAAATAATCGTCTTGCTCTCCATATGCTTTTCTTTTTCTAGCATATAAAAGTGGATCAATTGCTATTTTTTTGCCATCAACAGGCACAGGACCATTTATACCGTAATAATCTCCGTAAAACACACATGGGTATCCGTCTTTACGAAGCAATATAAGGCTGTAGGCGATTTGTTTAAACCAATCCTCCACCCATGATTCTAATGATTCATTGGGCTGTGTGTCATGATTGTCAACGAATGTAACGCTATGAGTAGGGTGGAGACCCACTAGTGTATCATCAAAAATGGTCGATAGATCAAATTCACTCCCTTGAATGGAAGCAGTATGTAACTTATAATGCAGCGGGACATCAAACAAATCGATGGAGTAATCCATTTCTTCTAAGAACTGCTGGCACTCCTCAATATCACCTTTCCAAAATTCACCGACAAAATAAAAATCGTCGCCCTTTTCCTTCTTTAATTCGAGTGCGAAATCTTTAATGAATTGATGATTAATATGTTTAATAGCATCAAGGCGAAAGCCGTTGCATGATAAGGTTTCACTGATCCATTTACCCCATTTAAACATCTCTTCCCTGACAATTTCATTATTAAAATCAATATTAGAAAACATTAAGAAGTCATAGTTGCCGAGCTCCTTATCTACATTATTATTCCAATATTTATTCTCGCCAAGTATGCGAAAGACACCTTCTTTCTCTTCTTTCGCATCATAATCTGTTCCGTTAAAGTGGGTGTAGTTCCACTGGAAATCAGAGTACTTACCGTTTCTTCCTGGGAAAGTGAACTTTGTCCAGCCTTCAATTTCATAAGGTTCAGAAATATCTTCTTCTCTGTTCTCAGGATTCACTTCCACTACCTTAAAGGTTTCAGCTTCATCAGCTCCTGCTTTATGGTTCATTACAATATCGACATAAACAGAGATTCCCTCTTTATGACACGCCTGTATTGCTTCAACTAATTCATCTTTAGTCCCATATTTTGTCCGGACACTTCCTTTTTGATCAAATTCACCAAGATCATACAAATCATAAATTCCATAACCGTTATCATCACCCGTAATTCCTTTCGTTACTGGGGGAATCCAAACAGCATCTATTCCAGTTTCCTTTAGTTCACTAGCTCTTTCCTTTAATCTTTTCCAATGGTTTC
>JAPSHL010000274.1 GCA_031179905.1 Bacillus sp. (in: firmicutes)
GCACTATACAGCAGCGAAGCTATTCCGACAGCTATACTTGTGTATTCCCATGTTTTCCCCCAGCTCATTTCCCCATTGTTGACAAGTTTTAGCAAAAGCAATGCAGCTGCTAAAGCAGCAAACGCTAACGGTAACCAATTGAAAAGTACGTCATGAGAAAATAGCTGAAAGGTTCCTGCCACAGCGCTAACCGTTACAAAAAAATGACAGCCCTTCTTTTTCGTTTTGAGAATAAAGAAGAAATAAACTGCACTCATCAATAAAAAATTCCAGCCTTGAAATACAGCTGAATTATAAAAAAGACTCAAAAAAAGAGTTGTTACAATCATATGAACTAGCATGTAAACAGGAAGCAAACGATAGTAATTTAAAGCCCATTTAAACTTCATTCTCCTAGTCATAAACAATATGATGACAAAATTAAAAACAATCATTAGCAGGACAAATACATCAATCGGTACATACAGTGCTGCAAACGCAAACGCAAAAGCTGTTGAGACGGCAATTAATGCAAGTGCACGAAAAAATAACGATCCCACTATGTGTGCACATTTATGATATACAGGTACAAGTACAGCTCCGGCGATTACCCCAAATAAATATTTTCCTTCGCCACTAAAGGAAAGATACATTCCTGCCAACTGGAAATAGCTTACCGACAGAAATCCAATTGGTAAAAACAAGCCGCCTAGCACCGTAAATGCAAAAGCTGTTTTTTCGATTTTAACTATATTTTTAGCGATAAAGCCAAAGCCGAAAAAAACGAAAGAAACTAAAAAGATGCTTGCTGCCTTCATCCAATCTGCCATTGTGTTCCAATTACTCGTCGCAACAAATAATCCGCCAATTAATAGCAGGAAGACTCCAATATACAAAAGATAGGAGATATTTCTTTCGCGAATCTCTTCTTTGCTGCGAATTTTTTTCGGTTTTTTCGTTTGAAGAGGTTTAGGCTTTGCTTGTTTCTCTGGTTGTGTTGAAACCTTCGTTTGTGAAGGTATTGTTGGTGCCGCCAACTTCTTGTCGTCAACATAGCTGTTATAGCCGCCAAGAACCTCATCATACGTTTGTTCCCGTATGTATCCATGCGTTTTAAGCAGTGCAAGCTTTGTCAAAAATGGATTTTCTGTCATTCCTATTAACCCCTTATGATAATATTGTACATAATGTGTAATATTACATTATTTAAATAGAAATTTCAATATTATATACAAAAGTAATAAAAAAAGCTGCTTAGCATATTTGCCAAGCAGCAGATAATTAATTCGGAATTTTTAGTAGCGTATAAGCTTCTTTATCTATATTGTCTAAAAAAGGACTAGGCTTATCTTTTTCTTTATAAACATATAATTCATGCATAGCTCTAGTGCATGCAGTATAGAAAAGTTCCTTTTCAAGCTCGTTCACATATACAGAGCTGTTATAAAGGATTACTGCATCAAATTCAATCCCTTTAGCTAAATAGGCAGGAACGACAGAGATTCCTTTTTCATAGGAGATTGTTCCTTTCTCCAATAATCGGACGGCACTTGTGCCTTTTAATGTATTAAAAACTTCTGTGCTTTCCTTTTGTGTCTTGCAGATGACAGCGATTGTTTTATGACCTGCCTCTTTTAAAGTCTGTAAGTCCCCTTTTAGATTGGCTAGAATCATGCCTTGGTCAGGCGCTTCCTTAATGATTGGCTTATTTCCATGACGGTTAAAGGGTTCAATTTCATCACCATTATGTGTCAGGCTTTTTGTAAATTCGATGATTTCCTTCGTTGACCGATAGCTTTTCGTCAGAGTGATTTTAGCAACATCTTCCTCATTGCCGTCTCGAAGAAATTCATCATTCCCATGTGCAAAAATCGCCTGGTTTAAGTCACCTAAAAAAGTCATTTTGCTGTAAGGGAATAGCTCTTTAATATAGCTGATTTGGAAAGCTGAATAATCTTGAGCTTCATCCACAAATACTTGCCGAATACTCGTGCTAGCCTTTTTCCCTTCCAGTTTATCCTTCAAATAGGCAAATGGCGTTGCGTCTTCATTCCAGAGCAGACCTTTTTTTAGGTTTTCTGATGTTTCTGCGGCAATCCTGTTCCATTCAGTGTCTGAAAGCTCTTCAGGCTGCAAGAAGCTGAAAGCATTCTTGTATATTTTACTGTAATCGATAAACCGCAGATTTTTTATGCCTTTATAAATAGATTTAAAACGTTTATTGACAATCAATCTGCGCAGAACAATCTCCTCTTTATCGAAATAAGCAAACTCATCTAAATCACTATTTTTTTTCTCAGCTGCCTTGAAAGCATTTAGATAATCTTCTTTATCAAGCAGCATCATTTCCTCATCGACCCAACTCTGTTTCCTTTCAGCTTTTGCATGCTTTCTCATTTCAGATTGAATCCATTCCTTTAAAAGCTGCATTCTATTCGGGATGGTAACATGCTCATCTGCTTCATAGAATTTCCGTTCTAATTCTTCCTTTGATATTAGCACTTTCTTCCGGAAGGAGATATCTTTAAATGCAATACCTTTAATCGCTAATCCTTCTATATACGCATTGAGCTTATCCTTAAACTTAAGACTGCTCTTATATTGAATACTTGCAAGACGGAGCTTGTGGCTTTGCTCATCATCTTCAGAAAGAAGAGTTTCCAGCTGAGAAAAAGGATCTTCCACTTCGAAAGATTTTCCAACACGACTTATGATGTACTCATGCCAAGTCGTCTGCTGCATATTCTCCTCTCCTAGTTCAGGAAGAACAGTCGAGACATAGCTGTTAAATAACGGGTTTGGTGAAAACAGCATTATATTATCAGATTTAAGCGTGTTACGATGCCTGTATAAAAGAAATGCGACGCGCTGCAGTGCAGCTGACGTTTTGCCGCTTCCCGCCACACCTTGGACAATTAAGTATTTGCTTGTTTCGTTGCGGATGATTTGGTTTTGCTCCTTTTGGATAGTAGCTACAATGCTTTTCATCATAGAGTTTGCATTGGTGCCTAGCACCTCAAGGAGGAGCTCATCACCAATTGTAACCCCAGTGTCAAAGAGGTTTAGAATTTTCCCGTCACGAATCAGAAATTGCCTTTTTAACAGGAGCTCTCCATCAATGTTTCCTTCAGGTGTCATATATGCTGCTGCACCCGGTGAATAATCATAATAAACGCTGGAAATCGGCGCTCTCCAATCATAGATTAAGAAATTTTCTTCATTGTGGTCCATGAATGAAGTAATTCCAATATATATTGCCTCTGCTTCTTCTCCTTCTTCCTTGAAATCAATTCGGCCAAAGTATGGAGAATACTGCAGTTTCTCAAGCGTTTTCAGCTGCTTATGTATTTGGCCGATGCTTCTTTCTCTCTCACCCAGCAGTTCTGCCTGCTGCCTAAGACTAATATGCGTCTCTAAAACATCATCGGGCTCATCAAAGTTTACAGTAACATCTTCCCAGAAAGTTTCACGAAGATGTCCTGCATCACCGCCGACTTCCTTTCTGTTCACTTCCAATTTATTTATCTTTTTGCCGATTTCCTGTATGACCATATCTGCTCTTTGCTGCTCTTTTGTGATCTCTTCTATATCCTTTTTGCTCATTTTTTCTACCACTCCTTGTACTTTACTATTTGACAAGCAGGATTTTTTATGATATTATAATATTAGACATTTATAAATATTTTTCAATCATTTTATTTATAACTTTTCAAGTATACCATAAATCCCTTTACATATCTATAGAAATCATCCCATGCTCAGTTAGAAGCATGGGATTTATTTATGTTTGAATTAATCTTTATGTAATTAAATCTTTGCCACTTTTCTTTTCAAAAGAAGGGTATCTTTTCTTTTTAAGTATACGTAATAGGCAAAGAAAAATACACCACTAATCGCCCTCAAAACAGATGAAATATTCATCGCACTGTATATATTCGTCATTTCCAACAGTACAACGCCTGCCTGCGGTGCCGCAAAGGCAACAAGAGCCAAAAGGATGTTATAATTCGATATACTCTGGCTTCTGGTGTCTTCGGTTGTACTGTCCAATAGCTGATTAAACAATAACAGAACAGTTCCTGACACAAATAGACCCGCTATGAGATTAACAGCAACAATATATAGTAAGTTAGTTGATAATACTGTCATAAATGGAGTTGTTGCCATCCCTAAGGATACAAGAACGAGCATTTTCGAATGGGAATGCTTTTCAGCCATCCTTCCCCACCATTTAAAGCTGACGATTTGACCGACGGAATTGGCGACAGCAAACAGACTGATCCATAAACCAGTAGCTCCGGCATACTTAATTTGGTAGATGCTGAATAACGACCAGCACATTTGCCATGCAAAATTAAAAAACAAGCTGCATAACAGGAAATATAAAAAAGGTTTATATTTGAAAACAGCTAACCCGAACAATGATTTTTTTACAGCTGATTTTGATTTTTCTTTTAGCGGTTCTACATGTCTTTTTAAATAGCTGATTTCAATAATACCGCAAATGAAGGCAGCAATAAATAACAACTGGTAAGGCAATGGATTGTCTGAGTCGAACAACTGAAGAAACAAACCGACAAGGAAGGTTGATATCATTGCTACCATTGTCATAACTTTATTGCGATTGCTAAAAAATATATTCCGCCTATTCTCTGAAACTATATCAGCAATCAATGCTTGCCAAGCCAAATTCGCAAAGGAGA
>JAPSHL010000275.1 GCA_031179905.1 Bacillus sp. (in: firmicutes)
CTCGTACTGCCTTTAATTGATAATCCCTATAACATATGCATGTCCTGACTACATGTTCTAGGCAGCCATCCTTTCTTGAGAAAAATTAATAGAACCTTTTTATCTATCTATGAAAGATAAAAAAAAAACCCTCCTTGAGGGTCAATTTTTTTTATCAATAAAGGAGAGAAAAACTTTAAAGTATGAGAATAATCCCGATAAAAAAATGTTTTTTGGCAGAAATAAACTTCTTCCTTATTTATAAAAAAACGTAAACAACAGCCCATTCAGGTGCGTGTTTACAGTTGGTAAACCCTCCATGGAAGGGAATAATCAATGTGAAAGTCTATCCTAAATTACCCTGTTAATAGTAACCTGGCCAAGATAATTACCTGTGCCTGCAGTAGTTGCAGTTACCGTAGAAGTAAGTGTAAGAACAGCGTTAGTACCAAGCAGGTTCACGCCGATCAAAGTATCTCCTGAAGCGATTTCTACACTTGTAACTCCGCCTGCATTGACCACGTTCGCAAAAATCGGAATAGTTGCAACAACAATCCCTAATAAATTCACGATTTGCAGCGTTCCGCTCACTATAACTGCATCAGCACCAGAAAAGGCAAAATTGACACTTATCGGCAATGCTACATTTAAAAGACCAGTAGCAAAGGTAAATGTGCTGACAAATGTGACAGTTTGGTTTGGTGCAGTGTTTGGTGCCCATATATAAGCATTGCTCCCATCAATAAAAGGCTGGATTGGAGCTGGAGCTACTACTACAGGAGTTTGCGGGAAAGTTCCACCAGCTGTATTTGCTGTGATTACCGTATTAGAAGGAGTAGTAAAACTTTGTACAACGATTGGCATAATTTTGTCACCTCCATTAAATCAAATTAATTTAAAACATCATTAAACAGCAACAATCTCTTGTACAATAATTTCACCAAGATAACGGCCAGTGTTCGTTGGATCATATGGCGTAGTAATAGGTGCAGTTACTGTGGCATCAATTGTAATGTTAATGGATCCGCCCAGAACGCTTGCAGCAAGCAGTGTATCAGCAGCAATTGTGCTGACATTTAGCGGATTTCCTAAATTTGTGTCACCGGCGAATAATGGAATAGTCAACACAATTACTCCCAATACGTTGAGAACTTCCAATGTCCCAGTAACTGAGACTGTTTCATTACCTGCATACGCATAATACACAGTTAAAGGCAATGCTACTGACAACAATGGTGCACCAACAGTAAAGACACTTCTAAATGTGACGGTTTGTCCAGATACGTTAACAGGTGACCAAATATACGAACCGTTTCCGTCAATTAACGGTATTGAAGGACCAACAGGAACTACAGCTCCAGGTGCTGTTGCAGAATCGGCAATCCTCACCGTGTTTTCTGGTGTAGTGAAGGCTTGTAAAACTACAGGCATAAATTCTCCCCCTTTCCTAAGATTTAAAAGGTACAAAATAGCTTATGTATAAAAAGACAAGCGGTTTGGACAAATACTATAGGCCAAAAGTGGATTTTTTAGCGAAATTCCCTTTTTGTACAGGCACATGTCCACACTATTTTTGTTTCCTGCAATATGAATAAAGAGATAAAGAGGAAAGGGGTTGTATATATGAAAATCCTGCTTGCGACATATTGGATTGTTCCACATGTCGGGGGAGTATGGAATTACATGAACCAATTAAAAAGTCGGCTTGAAAGCTTAGGCCATGAAGTGGATTTGCTTGGTTATGGAGAAATGCATAAATACACGTATTTTGTTTCAGAGGAAAAAAAGATTCATAATGACGATCTTCTTGAAGAAATCAATCGCCGGCTAGCATTGAAGCAGCATATCCCTTATATGGCTGATCCAGTTGTCGTTTATTGTGAGAAACACAGGATTGGCTATGAAATAGCTATTTCCAGCCTTGATTTAAATAAATACGATATCATCCATACACAAGATGTTTTTTCCACAACCAGCTTCGGCAATTTAAAACTTTCCCGACCAAAATTAATTGCGACACTGCATGGTTCTGTGGCCCACGAAATGAAGGATCATCTTTTATATGAACATGTCACTGCTACTTCCCAGATTGGATGTACGTATTTTGATGAGCTGGAAAATCGAGGTGCAACTGCTGCAGAAGTTACAATTGTTGCGAATAATTGGCTTAAAAATATCCTCATAAATGAATTTCATGTGCCGTCAGAACAATTGACAGTACTTCACTATGGGTTCGATACAGATTCTTTCTTGAACAGAATTGACACAAATGATTTAAGCATAACAAAACCAGCCGGCAAACAAGTTATCCTTTTTACAGGAAGACTTGTAGGGTTAAAAGGAGTTCATATATTAATTGAAGCTTTAAAGCAGCTTCGGGGGTCCATTTCCAACTGGGAATGCTGGATTGTCGGGGAAGGAGAAAAGCTGACAGAGTTAAAGCTGCAAGCAGCAGAAGCCGGCTTAGAGGATTTTGTAGTTTTCTTCGGCAGTCGAGAGGATATCCCGCAACTGTTATCAAAAGCTGATATTTATGTATTGCCAAGTATGATTGAAAATCAGCCATTGTCTGTTATTGAAGCACAGATTGTCGGAAAACCGATTATTGTTAGTGATGCAGGGGGATTGCCGGAAATGGTGAATCATGGCATAACAGGACTGGTTGTCCCAAAAGGAAATGTAGATGAGCTGAGAAACAGTCTTTATATGCTTTTGGCAAATAAACAGTATCAAAACTTCCTCGGAGCTAATGCAAGAAACTGGGGGCTTGAGCATTGGTCATTGGAAAGAGGAGTAGAAAAACTGCTTGAAATTTACAGAAATATAAGTCTGGCAAACTAATATCATAAGGGAAAAGGAGTGGTAAGACAGTGAAAATACTATTGGCGACATATTGGGCTATACCTCATGTTGGCGGGGTCTGGAACTATATGGAACAACAGAAAAGAGAGCTGGAGAAACTTGGACATGAGGTGGATATTCTTGGGTTTAATGAAGACTCGAGTGCTGTCTATATCATTAATAAAAACAAGGTGATTGAAAAGGAAAAGATTATGCCGTTGCTTGAAGGGAAACTAACAGAAGAAGCTTACCCGGAGATTCACACTAATGCTTTAGTAAAATATACAGAATTTCAGCGCTATTGTTTTGAGCTGTCAGCGGCTTATTTAGGTTTGGATGAATATGATGTTATTCATACACAGGATGTGTTAGCTGCTGCAAGTATTGTTAGAGTGCTGCCAGAAAACACAGCACTTGTAGCAACACTTCACGGTTCTGTTGCACATGAAATAAGGCATCAGCTTAATGGCATTCATAAATCTTCGACGGCCTATATGGCCAGAGCCTACTATGATGATTTAGAAAGCGCAGGAGCAAAGGCGCCTGCCTATACCATTGTGGCAAATGAATGGCTGAAAAACATATTAACAGAGGAATTCGATGTTCCCTCTGAACAAATAAAGGTCCTTCATTACGGTTTTGACACGGATACATTTCTTAAAGAATCGACAAAAGAGAATACGTCGCTATTAATTCCTGAAAACAAGACAATCATCACCTATACTGGACGTCTTATTGAGATGAAAGGTGTACATCACTTAATTGCTGCGTTAGGTAAGCTGAAAGAGGATCGGGAAGATTGGGTTTGCTGGATTATTGGGGAAGGTGAAAATCAAAAGGAATTGCAAAAGCAGGCTAAAGAACTTGGGATTGAGGATGACGTCTTCTTTTTTGGAAATAGGACCGATGTTCCATATTTAGTGAGTCAATCGGATATTTACGTATTTCCTAGTCTTCTAGAAAACCAGCCACTTTCCTTGGTAGAGGCACAAATTGCAGGTAAACCTACAATCGTAAGCGATGCAGGAGGACTTCCTGAAATGGTCAAGGACGGTGTAACAGGTTTAATTTACCCGGCTGGTAATGTTCAAGCATTATATGATCGTTTAAAGCTTTTGATAGAATCACCTGAGTTTCAGAAAATAATCGGCAATAATGCGCAAGTATGGGGTCTCGATCATTGGGCTTTATCGAAAGGTGTACAGAGCATTCTCGAAGTGTATGAGCTAGCGATAGCAAAGGGCAGAAAGGAAGTAATTGAAGATGTTTCCGTGGAAACCGATAGTTAATAAAATGATTTCCTTGTCCGTCAATAAGGGAGCTGACCTAGTAAACACACTACTTGATAAATTAATCGTAGAAGAAGGACCTAATTCCCCAGTGTCTTTTGGTGATAAACAGGAGGAAAAAGAAATGCTGCATAAATCAGAAGGTTTGGACCAGCAGCAATGGCACGCTCAAAGGCAATTAATGGAGCAGCAGCAAATGCAGCAAAGACTAGAACAACAGCGAATGCTCGAAGAACAGCAAAGAATGGTACAGCAAAAAAAGTTGGAACAACAAAGAAGACTGGAGGAGCAGCATAGACTTTTGCAACAGTTAAGGTTGGAAGAGCAGAAAAAGCTGATGGAACATCAAAGACTGTTAGAGCAGCAGAGGCTGTTGGAACACCAAAAGTTGATAGAGCAGAAAAAGCTGGCAGAACACCAAAAGTTAGTAGAGCAGCGAAAGCTGGCAGAACAGCAAAGGTTAAATGAGGAACAAAGGCTCGAGGAACAACATAGGCTCGAGGAGGAACAAAGGCTCGAGGAAGAAAGAAGGCTGGAGGAGGAACGAAGGCTGGAGGAGCAGCA
>JAPSHL010000276.1 GCA_031179905.1 Bacillus sp. (in: firmicutes)
TTCATACCATTTTTTCTACTGCTATAAAAAAAGACGGAATTGTTAATTTAACATCACCAGAATACATTATTAATATAAATTCAAACGAGCAGGATGCAAAAATCTATGTTTGGGTTGGGGAAAAAGGGCGACAAAGCACTTTAATGAAGGAAGATGACTCGCACACAATTTATATTGTCTCAGAAAAAATGACAGATAAATTATCCCAGATAGTAATGTTTTAATTTATCTGAATCTGGGAAAAAATATATAAAATACCTTTGACTTGCAGTGAAATTAACTGTATCTTAAATATGAATATATGTTCATATAAACAATAATAAAATTAACATGCTTATGTAAAACCAATTAGCGGAATAATGTACTTAAGGGGGAATTAAAAATGGGACATAACCATAGTCATGGACACGCTCATAGCTCAAATAAAAAGGTGTTGATGATTTCTTTTATCATTATTACGAGTTATATGATTATTGAAGCAGTAGGCGGCTTTCTTACAAACAGTCTTGCCCTTTTGTCAGATGCGGGGCATATGTTGAGTGACTCTGTTTCATTAGTAATAGCTTTACTTGCTTTCCAATTGGGAGAAAAAGCAGCAAGTTATAGTAATACATATGGTTTTAGACGGTTTGAAATTATTGCGGCTATGATAAATGGTGCTACATTGATTCTTATTTCCCTTTATATCATTTATGAAGCAATCTTCCGTTTTGCAAATCCCCCAGAAGTTGCGACAACTGGAATGCTGCTTATCAGCATAATCGGATTGCTTGTCAATTTGGCAGTTGCTTGGATCATGCTTCGCGGCGGAGATACTGAACATAACTTAAATATGAGAGGAGCTTTCCTGCATGTGATAAGTGACATGCTAGGATCTGTAGGAGCGATAATAGCCGCCATTCTGATTATGGTGTTCGGATGGGGCTGGGCTGATCCTCTGGCAAGTGTTATCGTAGCTATACTCATTTTAAGAAGCGGCTACTTTGTAATGAAGGAAGCCTTTCATGTTTTGATGGAGGGAACGCCGAAGTCTGTAAATATAAAGGTGCTTATTGAAGATATAGAAAAGACGGAAGGTATTCAGAGTATTCATGACTTGCATATTTGGTCCATTACAAGTGAATTGCATGCCCTGTCCTGTCATGCTGTTGTGGACAGTGAACTTACTGTAGCAGAGAGTGAGGCCATTTTACGCAGCATTGAACAAGAGCTAGAACATAAGGGAATATCGCATGTGACGATCCAGTTGGAAACTGCTTCTCACAGCCATGAAAATACAATCCTTTGTCATGCTAAAAATAAACCGCTTCATGTTCATCATCACCATCATTAATTAGCCTGTTTTTAAGAGTTTAAAGCTGCTGATAACTGACCTTTACAATGTATGTACATAAGGAAGAATTATCAGGAAATCCTAACAATATGTTAGGGGGAAAGCCTTTTGGAGAAAAATGATTATTGGACTAAAATTAGTGAAAAAAACAATGAATTAAACTCGTTATATTCAACTTATTGGGAACAATATTCGGGATTTACCACATGGCAATTCTGGGTGACAGTCGCAGTATTTGTTCTCCCGTTAGTATTCGTCTATTTTAAAATTGACAAAAGGCGGCTGTTTGAAATATTTTTCTTTGGCTTTTGTGTACACATGCTGTGGTCATATACGGATCTTGCGCTTGGTAGAAATGGATACTTAAATCACCAATATTTTATGACACCAATATTGCCAGTGGCAGCAAATATTACAGCGTCGTTTTTGCCAGTCGGGTATTTGCTTATATATCAATATTGTACAAACAGGAATAAATACTTCTATCTATATGCTTTCCTTCTAAGCGTTATATTCGCAATTGGGTTTGCTTCACTTGAAAAGTGGTTCGGTTTTACTGAATTTAATAAGGGGATGAACCAGTTTCACTTGTTATTGATTGACATTGCGATAGTCCTTCTTTCCTATTGGTTTACTAACTTATTGCTTGTTATGAAAAAAAGCAGGGAACAGGAGTAGTTTTAGAATATGGAGGATTATAAAATGGAATATTGCTTATATAGAAAAAGCAAAACTCACCTCCTTGGTGAGTTTTGCTATTTACCTATTTATTAAGCTTAGGAATTTTTCTCGCTACACCTGTATCGACAGCTGCCTTTACGACAGCATCACGGATTTTATCGACAACAGTATTGTTAAAAACAGAAGGAATAATATACGATTCATTTAGCTCCTCATCTGAAACAGTTGAGGCAATTGCTTCTGCAGCTGCTAATTTCATAGCTTCATTTATTTCGCTTGCTCTGCAATCCAATGCTCCGCGGAAAATTCCTGGAAAGCACAACACATTATTGATTTGGTTTGGATAATCCGAGCGTCCTGTAGCCATTACTCTTACATGTGGAGCTGCTAAATCCGGGTCGATTTCAGGGACTGGGTTGGCCATTGCGAAAACGATGGCGTCATTAGCCATATTTTGCACATCCTCTGCCTTTAATGCTTTTGGTGCAGACACGCCGATAAAAACATCCGCACCTCCAATAACGTCTGACAGGCTGCCTTGGAGGTTATCGGGATTTGTCATTTCAGCATATGCCTGCCAATGGGAGTTGCTGTAACCTTTCCCACGGTAAATGGCACCATTTCGATCCACGCCGATTATGTTTTGAACACCTGCAGCTAGAAGGATTTTTGTGCAAGCAATTCCTGCAGCACCAATACCATTAATCACCACTTTAATATCCTTTACATTCTTTTGTACAATTTTCAAAGCATTGAGCAAACCAGCATAGATAGCAACTGCTGTACCATGCTGATCATCGTGGAATACAGGGATATTAAGCTCTTTCTTTAAGCGTTGTTCTATTTCAAAGCAGCGGGGGGATGCAATGTCTTCAAGATTTATTCCTCCGAATGTCGGAGAAAGGGCTTTGACTATTTGAATAATTTCTTCCGTGTCTTTAGTATCCAAGCAAATCGGAAAGGCATCGACATTAGCCAGTTGTTTGAATAACATTGCTTTACCTTCCATTACTGGCATTGCCGCTTCTGGTCCGATATCACCTAGACCAAGGACTGCTGTACCGTCTGTCACAATTGCGACGGTATTGCTTTTCATGGTAAGAGAATAAACCTTGCTTGGATCAGTATGTATTGCTTCACTAATGGCAGCAACACCAGGTGTATAAACCCTTGATAGATCATCGCGGTTTTTAATTCGCACTTTCGTCTTCATTTCTATCTTGCCGCCTAAATGCAGAAGGAAGGTACTGTCAGAAACGTTGACAACATTGACTCCAGCCAATTTGGAAATTTCACTTACTACTTGTTGTCCATGATTGTTGTTATGTACACGCACTGTTATATCACGTACTGTATTGGTCTTACTGGAAGAGATGACGTCAAGTCCAATAATATCTCCTTCAGCATCTCCGATTACATTGACAATTTCTCCTAAAGAAATGATACTAGTCTCCAACTGTATGCGAATAATAATGTTCATGCTTGCCCCGCTTGGTATAGACATTCCATCCACTCCCATTAAGATTTGTAAGTATCTATTTAAGTAATTGATAACAACATTATAAAAAACAATGTTGTTATGAGCTAAATGTTGGAAACAGTATAGTCAAACTTAAAATTAGGAAGTTCCAACAGTAAGCTATTAGGTTAAATAAGAACTAATAAAAAGGCTTATACTCATCTCCTTTCCTTCAGCACTGTCCGTTCTAACAAACAAAGCCTTTGCAAAGGTGATTTAATGTCAGTAAAAAGGCGAAGAAAGGACGCGATTATTAGCAATTCGTTTCAATAAAATAATAATGTAAGCGCTTATAAAAAGCAATCAATATTCTATCAGCGGAAGGTATTATTTGTTATTGATGAAACAATTTGGAAATGCGAAAGTCAATATTTTATTATGCTTTCTATGGATGTTTTAAGATATATGCTGCTATTAAGGGCAATATCCTGATTCATAACTACTGTAATTCACTCAAAACTTCCGTGGCGATAAAAAAACCAGCATGTAAACCGAGTACAGGCTGATTATTGACAGAACTTAGCACCAAACAATAATTCTATAAGGGGTGGTTTGTGCTGGAATACTCTTTGTAGAAGCTCCATATAGAACAATCAAATTTCGATTCATAAGTGACCCGTTATAAGGCTGGTCATTTTTTAAGATTATGTGGGTGCTTGGAACGATATTTAATTTCAAAGCTCCGTCGCTGCTGACTAATTGGCTGTTAAAATAGTCTGCCTTCACATTTTGATAAGGTAAATCCTTAACCATGGCAATGGCATCATATCGAGGGGGATAAATAAGGGGGACAGGAGCATCGCCATCGTAAAATCCAGTTACCTGATCGCCTGGCTGTACAATTAAATGATCAATAAAAAAGGTGGAAGGAGCGACGATGAAATGAACGATGGCCCCTGAGTTGTCTTGAACGGTAAATATTTTATAACAGCCGTTTTCTTCGTTATTGGGACTAATTTGAAAATCGCTTATATTAGTGACTATGCCTTGAAATAAATAAAATTTAACCATATAAACTCCCTCCATCTTAATTAAGAGATGATAATAATCATATTCTTCTTTTATAAGGAGAAATGTGCTGATGACGGCTTAAAAAGAGATAAGGTGAGATATTTTTT
>JAPSHL010000277.1 GCA_031179905.1 Bacillus sp. (in: firmicutes)
TACACTTATCAAAATAATTATACTTCGAGTTTTTAATAAGTGTATATCAATAATGGTTTGAATTTTATGTATAAGTATAGATCTTTCACAGAAAAATCAGCAGGTATTAGACAACTGTTGTATCCATGGAAATCCAAATATTAGATATATAACTGAAGGTATAACTCATTAAAAAACCTCTTAAAGGAGTAACATGACCCTGGTGCATCTGTTTTGATTTTATGAACAATTAGAGCTCATAGGGGGGATTGGCTATTTAGAGTATGATATATGTACTTTTATAAAGATCTCTAATTAAAGATGGTTATAAAGGATTAGAAACAACCTGCAAAACCCTTGGAACAATTTTATGTCACCCTGAGATCTTAGTAATTTATGTAAGGGTAAATACTTCACAAGGGCATGCTGGAAATTAAATGAAGGGGATACTTAGATTAGGGGGACGATGACGGAAAAGTCGAGCTTACACCTGATGAGCAAAGGGAAAAAACTTGCTCGAAATTTATGGTAATGGGTCATGCTGTTACTTTCTTCAGATATTGAAGAATTTTTTTCCTTAGAAATAGGCGAAAAAATTAAAAAAGCATACTACGAATCATAATAGAAGGACTTCCATTATAATTCGTAGATGTGGAATATAACTCATTTTTATAAAATTTGACTTTTTAATCCTCTTAAGTAAATTATCTGCCTCACACTACAGGTTTAATGATCAGTTCACTTATATCGACATTACTTGGCTGTTCAAGAGCATAAACGATACCATTGGCAATGGCTGTCGCTGGCAGAGCGATTTGCCGGTATTCCTTCATGAATTCCCTTGCATTCTTGTCTGTAATGCTCTCAGCTAGTTCTGATTGTGTTACTCCTGGCGACACGAGGGTCACACGGATGCCTTGCCCTTCAGTCTCTTGGCGCAATCCATTTGTTATTGCACGCACGGCATATTTTGTCGCGCAGTAGACAGCTGCTGTCGGGGTAACTTCGTAGGCACCGATGGATGCGATGTTAATGAAGTGTCCGTAACCTTGTTTTTGCATGACAGGAAGACCTGCAGCAATGCCATGGAGTACACCGCGAATATTGACATCAATCATTCGGTTCCATTCTTCAATCTTCAAAGCTTCTAGCGGAGAGAGCGGCATCACGCCAGCATTGTTGACAATAGCATCCACTCGGCCGAAATGGGTTTGGGCTGCTTCAATGATTGCCTGCATCTGTTTTAAATTTGTCACGTCTAACCGTTGAACGGCTACAGAACCACCATCTGCACGAATGTCTGATGCCAATGCCTCTAGTCTTTCCTCTCGCCTTGCTCCAATCACAAGTTGAACGCCATGGCTTGCGAGCAAACGGGCTGTAGATTCACCAATTCCACTGCTTGCCCCTGTAATCACAACCACTTTTCCATTAAGTACAGACATTATTCCTTGCCCCCTTCTTGTTCTTCCCGATAGAGCACCATACCTGCATGGTACAGTATTCCTTTTATAAAATCACCGTCAGCAGTAAAACCTGTATCATCGACATACTCGATATGATTTCCTTGGATCGTATAACTGCCTTGATAGGCGCTTTTACGGTCACCGCGGGCTTCGTCGTATCGTCCGTTCGGAAGCAGATTGTGCCGAATATAGCTGTCCCCAGTCACCCACATGCCTACATAAGGATGAGATTTTTCTTTTTCCATTTCACTATCTCCTTTCAAAATTAACCAAGGGATGGTACATCTTGGCAGAATAAAATGTTAAAAGGGGAGCCATTAACAGAAACTGAATCCATTCCTGACCGGCCAATTTAAGTGTTTGACCATAAATACATTATGAACGGTTGCGGAGAGAGAGGGGTAGTCGGAAGATGCAAAATTATTGCCTAATCCTCCAATAAAATATAGTATAAAGAACAAGTGAAAGATAAACAGTTATTGGAAAGGGGGGGGGATTGTGCATGGATCGAATCAAGGAATTAGTAGGGTTAATGGAGAGTAGTGTAACGATGGATGGAACACATGAGACATCTATACCAGGCTTGCGGTTTGTTCGCGCTTCCCAGATTTCTCAAGCTGTGCACTCTGTTTACGAACCTTCTTTATGTGTCGTGGCACAGGGCACAAAAATTGTTATGCTTGGGAAAGAAAACTATAAATACGATTCAGCCAGTTATTTGACTGCTTCCGTTCATTTGCCGATCACAGGGCAGGTCGTAAAAGCCTCACCGAAGTATCCTTATTTATGTGTAAATCTGCAGCTTGATATGGAGCAGATTTTCGAAGTCATTCAATCGTCGAATCAAGTCATCCCTAGCCAATCCCCAGGTCGAGGTCTGGTAATCAGCCGGGTAGATGATTCGCTTATAGAAGCGGTATTGCGGCTTATCAGGCTTCTTGAGACTCCGCATGATATCTCAGTCCTTGCAGCCAGTGTTAAACGCGAGATCATTTATCGTGTTCTACAGAATGATCAGAATAATTCCTTGAAACATTTTGCGCTTATAGGGAGTAAGGCCCAAAGAGTTGCAAAAGTGATTGAGGTGTTGAGCCGTAAATTCGCACAGCCCTTGAAGGTGGACGAAATGGCAAAAGAAGCTAGAATGAGCTCTTCATCTTTTTACTATCATTTCAAGGAAGTCACAGGCATGAGTCCAATCCAGTACCAGAAACAGCTTCGCCTGCAGGAAGCACGCCGATTGCTCTTAACAGAAAACTTGGAAGCGGCCGAGGCTGCGTTTCAGGTGGGTTATGAAAGTCCATCGCATTTCAGCCGGGAATACAGCCGCAGATTTGGACTGTCCCCAATCAAAGACATACGACGTCTGCGGGAAATGTTTTAATAAAGGAAGACAGATTATTTGTAGTGAGATTTCTGATTTAGCAGCAGAGTGATCAATAGGAGCTGTTTACACATCCTACGCCTTCAAAATCTAGTAAAGGAAAAAGGCATTATCACCGGCATGTACCGAAAAGGAAACTGCCATGAGAATGCCGGCATCAGATCCTTCCTTACACTCCTCGCTAAAGGCGGAAGGATTCAACGCTCAAAGAAGAGCATCAATCTTTAATACTAAAGTAGTACAACTGGTACCGATATAATCACATACATATACAGGCGAAATTAAGCTACCTGTTCTCTATAGAATATAAAGGACAGGTAGCCTAGGAGTTTTTTCTAAGTCTCATTTTTTGTGAGTTAGTTCAATTATGTTAATTACGACTTTTCTATCTAGCTTTGAGATTTATTCATTAGTTTTTAAAACAAAAGGATGCTAATAATGAACTATACCACTAAATTTTAAATTGGTTGATAATAACTTGTAAATCATCCGCTAATTTGGCAAGGGCCAGTGAGGATGAAGTATCTCTTCCATTGAAGCAAGCTGTTCCTCTGTTGCGGCGGAAATATTCTGAGTGATCATAGAAGATTCTTGAGCAACATTACTCACATTTTTAATGGAGTCATTTACTGAAATTGTTCCATTTGACAATTTCTTAAGTGATTCTGAAATCTCTTCTATTTGTGAAACTACCTCACTAACAGCGTGTTCAATTTTCTCGAAAGAGCTACCTGCTACATTAACGACATTAAGACCTGATTGAACCTCTTCTGCTGCCTTTTCCATTGTTTCTAATGTCACATTAGTATCATTTTGAATTAACTCTATAAGATTCGCAATTTGTTCAGTCGAATTAGTGGATTCTTCCGCTAGCTTTCTTACCTCATCGGCAACAACTGCAAACCCTTTACCATGTTCACCGGCTCTGGCAGCTTCAATAGCTGCATTTAATGCTAACAAATTAGTTTGAGTTGAAATTCCTGTTATCACATTAGTTATATTACCTATTTCATGTTATCTGTCATTCAATCTTTTTACTGCCTTTGAAAGACTATTTACATTCTCATAAATGGGAATTCATTTGTACATTTACTTTTTGAATGGCCTTATTTCCTTCAGTGGATAGTGTTGATGCATGAAGCACATCTCTTGTCATTTTTTTAGTATGATTAGAAATTGTTTTAGTATGATCTGTGAATCTCTAATAACTCTAGAACTATCCTCGACTGTATTCATTTGTTTAGCAGATCCAACTGCAAGTTCTTGAACTGTTAGGGTAATATGTTCGCTGGCATTGCTGTTTTGCTCTGCACTTGCACTTAATTGTTCAGAAGCAGATGCAACCTGTTGAGAAGAGTCTTGTACAGTACTGAATACAGCTTGGAGTGAATTTGTCATATTGTTAAAGGAAGAGGTAAGCTCACCAATTTCATCCTTAGATTCATAATTACCCTTAACCGTAAAGTCACCATTTTCAGCTTCCATAAGTAAGCCTCTAACTTCTTTAATAGGACGTTACTAAAATTATTAGTGCTATAACAACAATACCAGTGACAAAAATAAGTGTTTCTTGTTTGCTTTTGTTATTTTCGGTATTTATTGATTCTGCAATTGTCAGGTTGGATTTCTGCAATTCTTTTAAAGTATCATTAAGAGCTGCCCGACTTTCTTCAACTTGACCAATATATAATGAATATGTCTCTTCATTTCTATTGCTAGCAGCAAGCAGCAAGCTCCACTTTATCCCTATTCTGAGCAAATTCTTGTGCACGTTGTTTGTATTTCTC
>JAPSHL010000052.1 GCA_031179905.1 Bacillus sp. (in: firmicutes)
TTGAGCCTGCTTTTACTGTTTTGTATTCTTTGCCGTCGACAACTTCCTTAATGTCTCCGTATGCATATTCAGCACCGAATTTCTTTGCATGGTTAAACATTTTATTGGATAAGTCCGGCCCAAGAATGCTTTCAAATCCAGGGAAGTTTTCTACTTCCTCTGTATTTGCCATTTGTCCTCCTGGAATACCTCTTTCAATCATCAATGTGGAAAGGTTGGCACGGGAAGTATAAACTGCTGCTGTCATACCAGCAGGACCGGCACCAATAATAATCACGTCATAAATTTTTTCTTCCGCCACTTTTAAACACTCCTTTTACTAACATCTCTATATTTATTTAACGCGCACGTCATACAAACCGCTCGCTTTTCAACACATACTCACTTTGTAGTATTACCATCTAATACTATCCTAGTAGACGCTGTTCCTTTAGTCCAAATATTTGCTCACAAAAGAAAAACTTCCACCATTGTCTATCCAATGGCGGAATTTTTTTCTCAATCATTATATTCCCTAATGATTTTAATATATTTCTGCAACGTTGCTGTAGAAAGACCGTATAGATTTGCCATCTCTTTCTGGGAAGTCTTCTCGTTTCTGTACTTGCTCCAAATATAATCCATCGCAGCTGCCAAAGCATTGCTGTTATCCATTTTCACACCTGCTTTATGAAGCTGGATAAAGACAGTAAACCACATTAAATAAAGGCCAGCTTCAACCGTTCCAATTGGATGGTGTTTGCTGTAAATTAGCTTGGCAGTACTATGTGCAGTCAGCAAGATTGAATCGCTGATGCTGGCACCATTCTTCACGAATGAGAGATACTGTTTCTCTAATGGAGTGAAGTTGTTGTTTTCTTTAACTTGTTCCGAAGTAAGGATAACATCCTTATTTTTCGAGATGGAAGTAAGAAACACAGCAAACAGCCGTTCCTCTTGGTGAATACTGGAAAATCTTTTCAGAATGGACGGTGTGTGATCTTCAAAACCGTTGACTCTGTCTTCCTTTTCCTTCCACGGTTCATGTCCTTCTTTTTCTGGATTCAGCTCAAGCACTTTTCCCCATACAGTCTGTGCAAACTTTGTCCTGCCGACAAAGTAAGCGGAAGCAGACAGCCAATAGTAAAAAGTAGCATCCTCTGTATAACCTTGTTTTTGCAGCTTGCGCAATAGGAAATAAGCCGATTCATATTCTCCTACGAGGGCAAAAGTTGTGCCAAGCTTAAATTGATGATCAACGGAAATCGGTTTAATTTTCTTCAGAATTCCCGTCAGCTGGCTGATATTATCTGCATTACCTTCATAATAAGCAAAAACAAGCTTATTGCATAAAGCATGAAGGTTTCCAGCGTTCTTCTCCAGCACATCCTCTAGAATGCCATTGGCCTTATTTACTTCGCCTAGGTAAAAGTAAGCTAATGCCAAGTTATTATAAGCAGACCAGTATTCCGGATAGTCTGAAATAACTTTTTTCAGCTTTTCGACAGCTCTGTTGAAATTACCTGATTCAAGCAGCTCTCTTGCCTGTTCTTGCCTGTTAATCAGATCTTCCTCTTCATAAGGCTCCTCATCTTCGAGGTCATCAGACTCCAGTGTCAGCACTTCAAGCAAATCCTCTGTATCTTCCCGAAACTCCCCTTCTGGTTCCAGCTTTAAATATAATTTTGCATGATAATAAGCATCTTTGAAAAATCCTAAATGCGCATAATTATTTGCAAGGAAATAATAACATTCCACCATTTCTTCATCCAGCTCTTCAATGATCAGATGAAGCAGTTCATTGGATTTTTGATATTCTCCAATATCTGCATAGACAATCGCAAGCTGGCAAAGAATTGTTGGTTCTCCTGGGTCCAGCTGCATCGCTCTTTGCAAATATTTCAATGATTTATTATAATCTCTTTGATGATATGCTTTAATGCCTTTGGAAAAATAATATTCGCCTGTAGGATTAAATGTAATAAGTTTACCCATTGGTTGTAAAGTATTTGAGTCTTTATTCATATAATCCTCCACAATCTATTTAAACTCACGTAGAGCAATTCTTTTGCTTCAACTTATGTAGTATACCATACTTCAAAGGATGCGGAGAAGGCTGTTTGAGGAAAATGCACATACTCTGTTAAAAGTAGGGCACTTCTTTTATGCAAGTAATTTTCCCCATTTACAGTAGGCAACGGCTTTTTTTGACATACAAAAAACTGCCTTTAGGAATAAAGCAGAGTGCTCAAAATCCGTCAGACAGTCTGTATTATTTATTTTTCTTGATGACGATTTTCCAAAACCTTCAGTATTTCTGCAAAAGGAAGTCCTTGTTCCCTCAGCAGTACAAACAGATGGTAAAGCAGATCAGACGCCTCCCATTTCAGTTCTTCTGCATCACGATTTTTGGCTGCAATGATAACCTCTGCTGCCTCTTCACCGACCTTTTTAAGGATTTTGTCGACCCCTTTATCGAACAAGTAAGTCGTATATGCTCCCTCAGGGCGATTAGTTTCTCTTTCTTGAATAACAGCTTCCAAGTCTCTCAAAATTTGATAGTTTGCCAGTTCCTCAACAGCTGCTACTTTATTTTGGTATAAACTTTCCGCAAAGCAGCTTACGGTTCCATTATGGCACGCTGGTCCATTTGGTATGACAAGCACAACAAGGGCATCCTTGTCACAGTCGAATTTTATTTCGGCAATTTGCTGTGTGTTTCCGCTTGATTCACCTTTATGCCAAAGCTTACTCCTTGATCTGCTGTAAAACCATGTTTCTCCTGTTGTTAATGATTTCTCCAATGATTCCTTGTTCATATATGCCAAAGTCAGTACTTCTTTTGTGGCTGCATCTTGAACGATTGCAGGTATTAGTCCTTTTTCATCAAATTTCAACTCGTCTATGGTCATCTTACAAGCACTCCTCTTTCATGTAAATATCCTTTGACTTCATGTACGGAAGTTTCTTTATAATGGAAAATGCTTGCCGCTAATGCTGCATCTGCACTTGCTTCTGAGAATACATCAAGAAAATCCTCAGCCCTTCCGGCACCGCCAGAAGCTATGACAGGCACAGTAACTGCATCGCTTACTGCTTTCGTTAAGGTTAAATCAAATCCTTTTTTCTCTCCGTCTGAATCCATGCTCGTCAATAATATTTCGCCTGCTCCAAGCTCCACTGCTTCTTTCGCCCAAGTGATCACATCTTTATCAACAGGGGTCCGTCCGCCATGTGTGTATACTCTCCATGTTCCTAATTTCTGGTCATACTTTGCGTCAATGGCAACAACGATACATTGGGAGCCGAAGAAGTTCGCCCCTTCTGCAATAAGTTGAGGATTAGTCACAGCTGCTGTGTTCAGTGAAACTTTATCGGCTCCTGCTCGCAGAGTCCTTTTCATGTCATCAAGTGAATTTATTCCTCCGCCGACAGTGAATGGAATCGCCAGCTCTGAAGCAACTTCCTTAACCACTTCCACCATCGTCTTGCGTCCTTCATGTGATGCTGAGATATCGAGAAACACCAGCTCGTCTGCACCTTGTTCATCATAAAAACGAGCAAGCTCAACTGGATCCCCTGCATCTCTCAATTGCACGAATTGCACACCCTTTACGACACGTCCGTCCTTTACATCCAGGCAAGGAATGATTCTTTTCGTCAACATTATCTTTCCACCTCATTAAGCGCATCTTGTAAAGTAAAGCGACTCTCATATAATGCCTTGCCAATTATTGCACCAGCGACTCCTTCTTTGGAAAATTGCTTTAAGGCAATAAGATCCTCCAGGCTGCTGACTCCCCCAGAAGCAATTACTTCTTTTTTAGTCACAGCCGCCAATTCTTTGACAGCTGCCAAATTAGGACCGCTAAGCATCCCATCTGTTGCAATATCCGTAAATATGAAGGTTTCTGCCCCCGCATCGGCGAACCGTCTCCCTAAATCAACTGCTCTTGTTTCAGAAGTTTCAATCCAGCCATGTGTGGCCACAAAGCCATTTTTCGCATCAATTCCAAGTGCGATGGCTTTGCCGTACTTTTTTATCATCTCGATTGCGAATTCAGGATTGGAGATGGCTATGCTTCCAATAATGACACGTGTAACATTGTTCTCCAAATAATGAACTATATCCTCCTCTGTCCGAATACCTCCGCCAATTTGTACAGATACACCAAGGTTATTTGCTGCTTCAATTACAAAGGAATCATTGACTCTTTTGCCGTCTTTCGCTCCATCCAAATCGACCATATGTATCCATCTTGCTCCTTGGTCAGCAAAGCTTTTGGCCATATCTAAGGGGGAATCGCCGTAAACAGTTTCCCTATCATAATCTCCTTGAAGGAGACGGACACACTTGCCGCCTCTCATATCAATTGCAGGATATAAGGTAAAGCTCATATAATTCATCCTTTCTTTATAAGCTTCGTAAATCCGCTCAATAACTCCATCCCCAGCTTGCTGCTCTTTTCAGGATGGAATTGCATACCATAAACATTGCCCTTTCCGACAACTGCTGGAACTTCCTTGTCATATTTACTGCTGGCAATGATGATATCATCATCTGTTACTGCATAGTAGGAATGAACAAAATATACATAATCATTCTGCAGCCCTGCTGTAGCATCTGAATCCTTTTTGAATTGAAGACAATTCCAGCCCATATGAGGTACTTTATACTTCTTGCCATCGGCAGTTTCTCCTGAGAAACGAACGATTTTTCCAGGCAATAAGTGCAGACCCTCAGCATGACCATGTTCCTCACTTTCTTCAAACAGCAGCTGCATGCCAAGGCAGATGCCAAGCAGTGGTTTATTGCTGTTAGCATATTTGCGAATCATGTCAGATAAGCCTGTTTCGTTCAGCTTTGCCATCGCATCCTTAAATGCACCGACTCCAGGAAGGATTAATGCATCTGCTTCCATCAGCTTTTCTTTTTCCTCTGAAATAAAGTAAGGTATATCCAGTCTCTCCAGTGCCTTGCTCACACTAAATAAGTTGCCCATGCCATAATCAATGATTCCAAGCATTTACAGCATTCCTTTCGTAGATGGAATTCCTTTTACTCTAGGATCTATTGTTGTTGCTTCATCAAGCGCCCTTGCCAATGCCTTAAAGATCGCTTCAATCATATGATGCGTATTTTTGCCATAATGAAGGATGACATGCAGGTTTATTCGCGCTTCTAATGCTAACTTCCACAAAAATTCATGGACAAGTTCTGTATCAAATGTGCCTACCTTGTTGCTTGGGAATTCTGCCCGAAACTCAAGATGCGGGCGGTTGCTTAAATCGACAACTACTTGAGCCAACGTCTCATCCATCGGCACAAAGCTGTTACCGTAGCGTTTAATGCCCATCTTATCGCCAAGTGCATCCTTTAGCGCTAACCCAAGACATATACCGATATCTTCTGTCGTGTGATGATCATCCACCTCGATATCCCCATTAGCCTGAACGGTCAAGTTAAATTGGCCATGCTTCGTAAAAAGATCGAGCATATGGTTCATAAAAGGTACGCCTGAATCAATCTCAGAAATGCCCTCGCCATCAATATTGTAGGACAATTGGATATTTGTTTCTCCTGTTTTCCTGCTTATCGCTGCTGTTCTTCCCATTTTTAACCCTCCTGTAAAGATGCTACCTGTTTTTATGTCTTGCTTCGATTGCTCTGGCATGTGCTTCTAAACCTTCCAGTCGGGCAAGGGCTGCAATTTTATGTCCATTTTGTTCAAATGCCTTCTCACTGTATGAAATGATGCTGGACTTCTTTTGGAAATCATCAACATTCAAGGGACTGGAGAATCTAGCTGTTCCATTTGTCGGCAGTACATGGTTAGTACCAGCAAAATAATCTCCGACCGGCTCTGAACTGTAACGGCCGATAAAAATAGCGCCTGCATGCTTAATTCTGCCAAGCAATTCAAATGAATTTTCTGTGATAATTTCTAAATGCTCAGGTGCTATGGCATTTATAGACTCAATAGCTTGGTCCATTGTTTCTGTTAAGACAATCAGACCGTAATCACTAATAGACTTCTCAGCAATGGCTCGTCGCGGCAATTCGCTTAGCTGCTTTTCAACCTCAACTGATACTTGTTCAGCAAGCTCGCGAGAAGTTGTTACTAAAACAGCAGATGCCCTTGTATCATGCTCTGCCTGTGATAATAAGTCTGCAGCTACTTCATTTGCGTTTGCTGTTTCATCTGCAAGGACCGCAATTTCACTCGGTCCTGCAATCATATCAATATCGACATCGCCGTATACTTCCCTTTTAGCCAATGCGACGAAAATATTGCCAGGGCCCACAATCTTGTCGACGCTGCTTATTGTTTCTGTTCCATACGCAAGAGCAGCAACTGCTTGTGCCCCGCCAGACTTATAAATCTCTTTCACGCCGGCAATATGAGCTGCAACTAAAACTGCACTTGGCAGCTTGCCGTCAGCATTCGGAGGTGATACCATCACAATTCTATTGACTCCTGCAACTTGTGCTGGAACAACATTCATCAGCACAGAGGAAGGGTATGCCGCTGTTCCGCCGGGAACGTAAACACCAACAGAATCCAATGATGTTATTTTTTGCCCTAGAATAGTGCCGTCTTCTTTCGTGATCATCCACGATGATTTAAGCTGGTTTTGATGGTAAGCACGGATATTTTCAGCCGCCTCTTGGATGATCGCTACCATGTTCTTATCTATATCTTTAAAAGCAGCTTCTAGTTCTTCCGCGCTGACTCGAAGATTTGAAATATTAGCTTTATCGAATTTCAGCGTATATTCTTTCAGCGCATTATCCCCTTCGCTCTTCACATTAGCTATTATGTCTTTTACTATCTTTCGCTGTTCCTCTGTACCTGCATCTACAGATCGTTTCAGGCTGGAACTGTCTATACCGTTTACTATTTTCATTTTCGGGTCTCCCCTCCAAAAAATACTATTTTTGCGCTGCTGCTTTAACTATACTGCTGACACGATCAACCAATTCGCTTATTCGCTTATCCTTCATTCGATAGCTTGCAGGATTGACGATAAGGCGGGATGTAATATCTTCAATTTTCTCGTACTCGACAAGCCCATTTTCAACAAGTGTTTTTCCTGTAGATACGATATCGACAATTCGGTCTGACAAGCCAATGATAGGGGCAAGCTCAATGGAGCCGTTCAGTTTAATAATTTCCACTTGTGAACCTTGTTCACGAAAGTATGCTGCTGCTACATTGGGATATTTTGTGGCGATTCTTGGTGCGATTTCATTCAATGCTGTATTTGGCAATCCTGCCACCGCTAAGTAGCAGGCACTAATCTGCAAGTCTAAAAGCTCATAAACATCTCTTTCTTCTTCCAGCATGACGTCCTTGCCTGCGATGCCTAAGTCAGCAACGCCATGCTCCACGTATGTGGGAACATCCATTGGTTTTGCCAGGATAAATCGAAAGCTTTCTTCTTCTACGTCAATGATCAGCTTTCTGGAGTCGTCAAATTCCTGAGGGAGCTGGAAGCCAGCATCCCTTAACAGGTTTGCTGCTTCTTCAAAAATCCTGCCTTTAGGCATGGCAATTGTTAAAACATCCTTCATTTGACAACCTCCATTCCTGCTTTCCCGACAAGCAAGGTAATTTCATCGTACTGTTTCATACAGGCATCAACGTTGCCGACACCATTTATATCCTGTGTGATTACTTTAAGACCGTCCGCCCTTTTCTGCTTTGCTAGTTCAAATGCTTCTTTTCTTCTGTCCGCACTGAAAAGAATGCAGTGAATATCACTTTTGTTAACAAGGCTTCCTAATGCCTCCAGGAGGTGATCCATGCGAATTGCAAACCCAGTTGCTCCAGTATTTTTCCCAAACTTAGCAAGGAGAAGATCATATCGGCCTCCGCTTCCGATTGGAAACCCGACTCCTTCTGCATATGCCTCATAAAGTATTCCAGTGTAATAGCTCATATGGCTGACAAGTGTCAAATCAAACTTCACTTGATTCTCTACTCCGTAGTCTACGAGAATTTCCCATAGTTGCTTTAAGTCGTCAATCGCTTGGCTACCGCTGCCATTTTCAATCAGGTTATATGCAAGCGGGATAATTTCCTCTCCGCCTCTGAGCTTCAGAAAGTCACTCAGTCTTTGTTTATCAATACTGGATAAGGAAAGATTGTCGACATGCTGACGATATCCAACATAATTCTTTTCATACAAGTATTTAGTTAAGGCAGCGGCTCTTTCCTTCGTTCCTAGAATTTGTTCAAAGAATGCTTGAACAAAGCCAATATGGCCGACAGAAAGCTGATACTTTTTCACCCCTGCCTTCTCCAGAGAAGATATCATAAGGGCTATTCCTTCACCGTCTGCACTTACTGTCTTGTCCCCAATATACTCGACCCCTATTTGTTCAAATTCTGCAGGTCTGCCGCCCTCTCTTTGCTGTGCCCGGAAAACCGAAGCATTGTAGGCGAGGCGCAGCGGCAAGTCTTCACTAAGCAGCTTAGAAGCAGCAACCCTTGCGATCGGTGCTGTCATATCAGGACGAAGCACTAAAGTATGTCCTTGTTGGTCCAGCAGCTTAAAAAGCTGCTGATCTAAAATTGCCGAGGCTGCACCGACTGTTTCATAGTATTCCAATGTTGGCGTTTCTATAAATTGATAGCCCCATCGCTTAATTTCTTTATCAATTTTTTGCTTCACAATATATTTCGTTTCATAAATTTCTGGTAAGCTGTCTCTCATACCCAACGGCTTTTCAAACATAAATAAGCTGCTCATTATATACACCTCATGAAGAAGAATATTCTGAATGCTTTAGTTCGCTAATATGCTAACAAATTAAAGGTTATTTGTAGTTTACTCTTCCATTGCATTTTGGTCAAGTAAAAACCAAGGATTTTCTTGACTTTTCTGATTATAAAAAAGGCAACTCTAGTACATGATTCTTTTTCAAAGACACATAACTAATAGTCAGTATCTTTGAAATAAGACTCATCATTAGAGTCGCCTATATTTATTCTTCTACTATATAACTAGGACTGTTCTGCTTCCGTATTTCCATCTCTTCTGCTGTATAGATTATTTGCATCGGATTACCGCCGACGAAGCTGCCAGCTGGAACGTCCTTATGAACAAGTGTTCCTGCTGATATGATAGCTTTATCGCCAATTTCAACGCCGGGGAGAATAGTCGTGTTCGCACCTATCATCACTTCATCACCAATCACAACTTCTCCAAGCCGGTACTCCTCAATTAAATATTCATGTGCCAAAATCGTGGTGTTATAGCCGATGACCGTATTTTTGCCCACTTTTATCTTTTCCGGGTACATGATATCCAGCATTACCATCAGTGCAAAGGATGTTTCTTTGCCGACTTTCATTTTCAATAATTTTCGATACATCCAATTTTTCATTTTTAAAAATGGGGTGTATCTAGCCAGCTGGATAACAATGAAATTTTTTATTACCTTCAGAAAAGGGACTGTCTTATAGACATGCCATAAAGAGTTAGGACCGCTCACCGGATAGCGAGTTGTTCTTCTCATTTTACTTCCACTTCAAGGATAGAAAGCAAATCCCTCATATTATCTAAAAGATAATCAGGCTGCAATGATGCTAAAAACTCTCTTCCTTTTAATGTCCATGCCACACCTGCAGTTTTAGTCCCAGCATTTTTTCCTGCCAAAATATCATGGGAATTGTCGCCTACCATAATTGCTTCCTCTGGTGAGGAACCCAATTTCTCCAGTGCCATTAAGACAGGTTCTGGATCAGGTTTTGCCTTCGTTACATGATCAAGAGCAACAATCACATTGAAAAACTCATCCAGCTTCGTCAACCTGAGTCCCATATCGACTACATCAGACAGCTTTGTGGTCACAATTGCAATCTTATAGCCTTTTTCCTTTAAAAGCTTTATCGTGTCGTAAACCCCTTCAAAGATGGTCACGATTCTATCATGATTCGCTAAATTATACGCCCTGTATTTAGCTATCATTTCTTCTGCTCTCTGCGCATCAATACTTCCGAACGTCTCCATTAAGGAAGGTCCCATAAAGGGAATAACATCCTCACGCATGTATTTGCCAGGATAGTAGAACTCCAATGTATGCAAAAAGGAGGAAATAATTAGTTCATTTGTATCGATAAGTGTTCCATCTAAATCAAACAGCAGTGTATTAATTTTTCCGTTCATCTTATCTTCCCTTTCTGGCTACTAATTACTATTCTCCAAATAGCGCTCGCTTGCCAATCCTGATTTTCTTCTGTAAACAATAACAAATGCCGACAGCACAATTAGCGCTAAGGAAATCAGCTGTGCCATTCTAAAATCGCCGACCATTAAGCTGTCTGTTCTCATACCTTCAATAACGAAGCGGCCAATTGAATACCAGATGATATAACTTAAGAAAATCTCGCCTCTTCGCAAATTCACTTTTCTTAATGCAATTAAAATGATAAATCCAATGATATTCCATAAAGATTCGTATAAGAATGTCGGGTGGTAATACGTACCATTAATGTACATTTGATCAATGATGAACTGAGGTAAATGAAGTCCTTCCAAAAATGCTCGACTGACTTCCTCTCCATGAGCTTCTTGGTTCATGAAATTGCCCCAGCGGCCGATCGCTTGACCTAAAATAATGCTCGGTGCTGCAATATCCGCCATTTTCCAGAAGGAAATGCCCCTTTTCTTCGTAAATATGTAAGTTGTAACAACTGCACCAATCAGTGCACCATGAATAGCAATACCGCCATTCCAAATTTTCGGTATGTCGCCTAAATGGTTACTATAATAGTCCCATTCAAAAATAACATAATAAATACGTGCCGAAATGATAGAAATCGGAATGGCCCAAAGCATTAAATCTGGGAAATCGTCCTTCCCAAGCCCTCTTCTGCTTCCTTCGCGAATGGCCAAAATCAAAGCTAGGACGAGTCCAGTTCCGATAATGACACCATACCACCGGACATCGAGTCCTCCTATTGAAAATGCAATAGGATCAATTGGCTGTATATTCTCCACTATTAATTCCTCACCTTTCCCCTGTGAATTTTTCTCTCTATTAGATTATCATTCGTTTTCGTGGGATATGACGTTTGCAAGCTTGTTTGTAAATTGCTGTGCAGCATTAACCCCCATCCGTTTCAAACGGAAATTCATTGCTGCAACCTCAATGATAACTGCCAAGTTTCGCCCTGGACGTACCGGAATTGTCAGTTTTGTCACATCTGTATCAATGATTTTCATCTTCTCTTCATCCAAGCCTAAGCGATCATACTGCTTGTTCTGTTCCCACAGCTCAAGCGACATAATGATGGAGATTTTTTTATCACTCCGCACTGCTCCAGCTCCAAACAAAGTCATTACATTGATGATTCCAAGACCGCGTATTTCCAAAAGATGTTCGATCAACTCTGGAGATCTTCCGACAATGACGCCTTCATCTTCCTGGCGAATTTCCACACAGTCATCTGCTACTAAACGATGGCCTCGTTTCACAAGTTCCAGGGCAGTTTCACTTTTACCAACACCGCTTTTTCCTGTTATCAATACGCCGACACCATAGATATCAACAAGCACGCCGTGCACCGCAGTAGTTGGAGCAAGCTTTCGTTCTAAGAAATTGGTCAGTCTGCTTGAGAATAGTGAGGTTTTCTGTTTTGAACGCATGACAGGCACTGCATTTCTTTCAGATGCTTCAATTAGTTCAGCCGGAATCTCTTTATTTCTTGTGATGATGATTCCCGGTGTAATGTCATTACATAGTCTTGTAAGCCTGGTTTCCCGCTCTTCTTCGCTTAGCTTTTCAGCAAAAGTAAGCTCCGTTTTGCCAAGCAGCTGCACCCTTTCTGCAGGATAATAATCAAAATAACCTGCAAGCTCCAGTCCAGGTCTAGATATATCGCTTACCGTAATCGGTCTATTAATTCCTTCTTCACCGCTGATTAGTTCTAAATCAAACTCTTCCATTACTTCTTTTATTAATACCTTAGCCAATGGGGTTCCTCCTTCAAAGGGTTCAATGCTGTTCAATATATATACATTATCGCATCACCTTATTTTAGCATTATTCTTTAAATTTATGCTAGATTCTGACTTTGTTTATTAACGTTTTTACACGCCTTTTAACATATTTTCAGAAACAAGAAAAAGGCTGGCACATAAGTACCGCCTTTTTCGCTTACTTTACCATTTTACTCTTTGCTTTTAAGCATCGTATTCTGAATAATAACATTAAAGAGTGAAAGCAGAATGCTCGCAAGCAGACTCATGCCGAAGCTTGAAATTTCAAAGCTGTCTCCCATTAAGCGATCTGTTAACGAGAGTGTGATCGCATTGATCACAAATAAAAATAAACCTAATGAAAGTATTGTTACTGGGAGTGTTAATAAAATCAGGATAGGCTTTACGACAACATTAAGCAATGACAAAATAATACTTGCTCCAACTGCTGCTCCTATTCCTGACAGATAAAAGGAATCCTTAAACAATCCCGCCAGTGCAATAAAAAAAACTGCATTTATAACAATACCTAACAACCACTTCATATCTTCTTACACCTCATTTGGAAGAACAAATGTTAAAATCAAATAGATCAGCACTAGCGTAAATCCAGTTGGAATCAGTGCTAAAAGAAAGATTCCTCTTAACAGGTTTGCATTAATATTGATACTTTCTGCAAGCCCGCCGATAACTCCTGCCAGTTTCCGATTATTTGTTGAGCGCATCAATTTCTTCATGTTAACTCCTTTCGAAGATTACTGCTGCTCCCGCTTTTTCACTTTGATGGATCCTGTTTTAGTATTTGCTTCTATTTTTGTTCGTTTATCCAATGATTGAATAGACTGGAATTCCATCACTTTCTGGAGCACATCATTTTTTTCCTCTATTATTTGTATACCCTCAAGTTCCACATTAAATCCGCCAAAATTAGTCTTTAAGTTCCCGGTTACGGCAAGTTCCTCTGGAATTTGCACCTCAATGCTGCCTGTTGTACCTTTTAACTCGATCACTTCAATTTCTTCTGAATGGTCAATGCAAAGGATATTGCCATTAAAGGATTGAAGATCGACCTTCTTGAAGAAGCCTTCTGCCTTAATTGCCCCATTCAATGTTTCCCCGTCCAGCTTTTCAATCACACTATTTTCAATCACGATGCCTCCATTTGCCGCATCTGCTTCCAGCTTCTCGCTTTGCCCAGCATTTATCGTGATTTTACCGTTCGCAGTTTTCGCATACACCTGGTCTGCCAAAAGATCGTATGTTTTAATGGAGCCGGTAAACAGTCTAACCTTTGCGATATGGTAAGTATTTTTTGGAATGTAAAGCTTTGTCTGCAGCTTCATCCACTTATGGTTCACCTTTACCTCGAGAACATCTTCCTTCGCTTTCACTTTTACCTCTTTCAAAAATAATTCCTTTGCCTGCTCATTAGAATCGACTCTGTAGATTTTCGCCTTGCATTCAATTCGAATTTCGTTCTGATCCCAAGGTATAAGCTCCACTTCACCGTTTGGTATATCAACATCTATGTTTTTCGGAAAAACCTCTGTAAACTGAAAAATATGGGATATTTCTTCGTGTCTAGTAATATTTAAGTTATCGAGATCCACTTCTTTTACCTTTTTAACTGCATTATCGACAAAATCAAACAGTTTTTCTTTTGCTGACTGAAACTTAAAAGCCGATTGCTGGTATGGTTCTTTTTTCTTTTCCTGAAAAACAGAATCATCTATACTCTCATCATCGCTTTTTAGATTTTTTTCTAAATCTGCTTGCTCAGCCTTTTCTATTAAAGACAAGGCCTCATCAATTGTCAGCTTACCTTCCTCCAACAGTTGCAGTATTCTTCTTTTTTCATCTGCCATTATATTGCCTCCATTCTATTCTGAGTGATTATGCTCCCCCACTCGAGTAAAACTTTAAGCTTAGCCATAGTTACAGTTTTCCCTACTGGTTTTACTGGTCCCTTACTTAAATCAATTTAAAAGTATGCAAGAAAGCGTAAAGATTGCTTCCCTTTCCTATTATTACGAATGAAACAATCTTAAAGTTTCATTTAAGCTGGGAATTGAACATTTCTTTCTATCGTATGAGCATTGTGTATATTTAAGAATAATGTCCACCTTGAAGTTATGTTTATTAAAAAACCGGCATTCGGAGATTATTCCAAAAGCCGGTTTAACAGTAAGCATTATCCTGTTGTTATTTCCTCTGCATCTTGAATGCTTTGTTTCATACGCAGTCGGTCTCTTTCAAGAATTGGCTTTAAATACTTTCCTGTATAGGAGCCTTTAAGTTCGGCAATCTCTTCTGGAGTTCCGCTGCCCAAAATAGTACCGCCTTTGTCTCCTCCTTCTGGACCAAGATCGATAATGTAATCAGTCGCCTTGATTACATCAAGATTATGTTCAATCACAAGAACAGAATCTCCATTTTCGACAAGTCGTTGTAAGACACTTAGTAATCTTGAGATATCATCGACATGTAAGCCTGTTGTCGGTTCATCCAATATATAGAAGGTTTTTCCTGCCGATCTTTTATGGAGTTCTGATGCGAGCTTCACCCGTTGGGCTTCACCGCCGGACAGCGTCGTTGCCGGCTGTCCTAATTTAATATAGCCCAGCCCTACATCCACAATCGTTTGCAGCTTGCGGTTAATTTTCGGGATATTCTCAAAGAAGGAAACAGCATCTTCGACTGTCATATCAAGAACATCTGAGATGTTTTTCCCTTTGTAGTTCACTTCTAGCGTTTCTCTGTTATATCTTTTTCCATGACAAACCTCGCATGGAACATAAACATCGGGCAGGAAATGCATTTCAATTTTGATGATACCATCACCGCGGCAAGCTTCACATCGCCCGCCTTTAACATTAAAGCTGAATCTGCCTTTTTTATAACCGCGCACTTTCGCTTCATTTGTTGTAGCGTAGACATCCCGGATATCGTCGAATACACCAGTGTATGTGGCAGGATTTGATCGAGGAGTACGGCCGATAGGAGATTGATCAATATCAATGACCTTCTCAAGCTGCTCGATTCCTTTTATTTCTTTATGCTCTCCCGGTTTTGATTTCGCCCTGTTTAATTTTTGAGCTAAGCTTTTGTGGAGAATTTCGTTAACGAGCGTGCTTTTTCCCGATCCTGAAACGCCAGTAATCGCTGTAAACACGCCTAATGGTATTTTGACACTGACATTTTTAAGATTGTTTTCTTTTGCTCCGATAATCTCCAGTACTCTGCCGTCATTTTTCCTTCGTTCGAGCGGCAGGGGAATGAATTTTTTGCCTGATAAATATTGACCTGTAATGGAATTATCATCTTCCATTACTTCCTGCGGAGTTCCTGTCGAAATAATTTGTCCGCCGTGAACCCCAGCCCCTGGACCAACATCAATTAAATAGTCCGCTTCCATCATCGTATCCTCATCATGCTCTACAACGATCAGTGTATTTCCGATGTCCCTCATGTGTTTCAAAGTATCAATCAGTTTGTCATTATCTCTTTGATGAAGTCCAATAGACGGTTCATCCAATATATAAAGAACACCTGTCAGCCTTGAACCGATTTGAGTAGCGAGCCTAATACGCTGTGCTTCTCCGCCGGACAGTGTTCCTGCAGCTCTGCTAAGCGTTAAATAGTCCAACCCAACATTATTTAGGAACCCAAGCCTTTCTGAAATTTCCCGAAGAATAAGATTGGCAATTTGCTGTTCCTTTGGAGTTAAAGTTAAGTTTTCAAAGAATGCCTTTCCTTCCACGACAGACTTCTCCGTCACTTGGCCGATATGCAAGCCGTTGACGAACACAGCTTGGGCTTCCCTTTTTAAGCGGTAGCCTTTACAAGTCGGACAATTCTGCTGACCCATATATTTCTCCATTTGTTCTCGGATAAAGTCAGAGCTTGTTTCCTTATACCGTCTTTCCACATTGCGGATAACACCTTCGAACTGAATATCATTTTCTCTTACTTGTCCAAAATCATTTTCATATCGGAAATGGATTTTTTCTTTTCCTGAACCGTAAAGGATCTTATCAAGCATCGGTTTTGGAATATCTTTTACAGGTATATTCATGTCAATGCCATAATGATTACAAACACTTTCCAGAAGCTGTGGATAGTATTGGGAGCTGATGGATTCCCATGGTGCAATCGCATTTTCCTTTAATGTCAAATTCGGATTAGGAATGACAAGCTCTACATCCACTTCAAGTTTTGTACCAAGTCCGTCACATTCAGGACATGCTCCAAATGGGCTGTTGAAAGAAAATAATCTCGGCTCTAACTCCCCAATGGAAAACCCGCAGATCGGGCAGGCATGATGCTCGCTGAACAGAAGCTCTTCCTCACCGATCACATCAATAATTACTTTTCCGCCGCCGTTTTGAAGAGCTGATTCAAGCGAATCGGCCAGGCGCTGTGATATGCCTTCTTTAACAACAAGGCGATCAATTACAACTTCAATATTATGCTTTTTATTCTTCTCCAGCTCAATATCATCACTCAGCTCATGCATTTCTCCATCTATTCTGACACGAACATAACCTTGCTTCTTAATGTCCTCCAGAACCTTCACATGTGCCCCTTTTCTGCCGGAAATGACAGGTGCAAGCACTTGAATTCTAGTCCTTTCAGGGTATTCCAATATGCGGTCAACCATTTGCTCTATTGTTTGGGATGTGATTTCGACCCCATGTTCCGGACAAACAGGCCTGCCGACTCTAGCATATAACAACCGCAAATAGTCGTAGATTTCTGTAACTGTTCCAACAGTTGACCTCGGATTTCGGCTCGTCGTCTTTTGGTCAATGGAAATCGCAGGTGACAGACCTTCAATTGAATCCACATCTGGTTTATCCATTTGCCCTAGGAATTGCCGGGCATATGCCGATAAAGACTCAACATAGCGTCTTTGCCCTTCTGCATAGATTGTATCAAAGGCAAGGGAGGATTTCCCTGAGCCTGACAGTCCAGTAATTACAACAAGTTTATCTCTCGGTATCGTAATATCAATGTTTTTCAGATTATGTGCTCTCGCACCTTTTACAATCAATTTATCTTTTGCCATTTAATCCTTCACCCCTCTACCTTAAGCTCAAGAAGCAAGTCGCGAAGCTCTGCAGCCCTTTCGAAATTGAGGGCTTTTGCAGCCT
>JAPSHL010000278.1 GCA_031179905.1 Bacillus sp. (in: firmicutes)
ATGAAATCAACATGCTTCTCCACTTGCCGTTTGTGGGGGCAGGCCTTGTATTTAAAGAGGGTGAAGATAAAAAGCAGGTGAAATATCAAGCAGCGCATCATCAGCTTGTGGCAAGTGCGCTTGCTGTTAAAGCTTGCCATGAAATCATTCCAGAAGCACAAATCGGTTGTATGCTGGCAGCAGGTCAGACATATCCTTACAGCTGCAACCCTGACGATGTTCTTGATGCAATGGAGAAAGACCGTGATTCATTCTTCTTCATTGATATTCAGTCACGCGGGAAATATCCTGGCTATGCAAAAAAATTCATTAAAGACAATAATATTACGATTGAAATGGAACCTGAAGATGAAGAAATTCTGCTAAACAACACAGTAGATTATATCGGTTTTAGCTATTATGCGAGCAGAACAACAAGCACAGACCCAGAAATCAATAAGACTACATCAGGAAACGTGTTTGGATCTATCGAAAACCCGTTCCTGCAAAAGTCAGAATGGGGCTGGACGATTGATCCTAAAGGCTTCCGTATTACTGCAAATCAATTATATGACCGTTACCAAAAACCTTTGTTTGTCGTGGAAAATGGTTTAGGAGCTGTTGACATTCCTCAGGAGGATGGACAGATTTCTGACAATCACCGCATTGACTATTTAAGTCAGCATTTAAAAGAGCTGTCTCTAGCAATAGATGAAGGTGTTGAAGTGCTCGGCTATACTAGCTGGGGGCCAATTGATCTTGTCAGTGCGTCTACTGGAGAAATGAAAAAGCGTTATGGCTACATTTATGTGGACAAGGATAACGATGGAAATGGCACGCTTGCTCGTTCCCGTAAGCAAAGTTTTGACTGGTATAAAGAGGTAATAGCAACAAATGGCGAAAATCTATAAATAACAGCATTTTAGGAAAGCAGAAAGTTGCTTTCCTTCTTTTGAATTACCGAAAAATAGTCCTTATAGATCACTTTTTCTATTAAAATAAAAGAACGTACGATATTAAACGAATAGGTGGTTACATGAGAATAACCAGAGTATTTAATAATAATGTCATTAGTGTACTGGATGACAAGCAGGAAGAGCTCATCATTATCGGGAAGGGGCTCGCATGGCAGAAGAAGCCAGGTGATATCGTTGATGAAGAAAAGATTGAAAAGATTTTCGAACTGAAAAATAAAGACATATCACAAAAGTTCAAGACACTTCTCTATGAGGTTCCCCTTGAATATATGGAAGTGACAGAAGAAATCATTAAACTTGCCAAAAACAAGCTCGGCAGAAGTTTTACAGACAGTTTCTATATTTCCTTAACTGATCATATCCACTTTGCTGTTGATAGAATTCAAAAAGGGCATCTAATTAACAATGCTTTATTATGGGAAATCAAACGATTTTACAGGGATGAGTTCACAATTGGCAAGGAAGCTTTGCAGTTGCTAAAACAAAAACTAAATGTTGAGTTGCCAGAAGATGAAGCGGGTTTCATTGCGATGCATATCGTCAATGCTGGTCTTAGTGAAGAAATGCCAAATGTCGCTAATATTACAAAGGTGATACAGGATATTATGAACATCGTCAAATATCATTATAAAATGGAATTTGACGAAGAGTCATTGAATTATTTCCGGTTTATTACACATTTGAAATTTTTTGCGCAAAGGCTGTACAGCAAAACATACCTGGCAGATGATGATTCATTTCTTTTTGATGCTTTTAGACAAAAACACCCTGGAAGTGTTGAGTGTACGGAAAAAATCACTGAATATATAAAAAAACAGTTCGACTACAGTATTACGAACAATGAAAAGCTGTATTTAGCCATTCATGTCCAAAGGCTTGTTAGTCGATAGAAAAAGGAAGGCAGCTGCCTTCCTTTTTTTCTGTACACTCTCCCTTATCCATGCACAGTACTATAGCTTTTGAAACGGAAATGATAAGTCGCTGTGACGATAATAATCAGGATGGTAAGGACTGTATATATATTGCTGTAAGTTAAACTGTCTTGAGTCTGAAGCAGCGGATTGAGCTGAACCATAAGGCTGCCTTTTTCCAGTGCCTTGCTCATTAAAGTAGTGAAAAGTGCACCAGAAATAAAATTAGTCATCATCAGTATCCCCATGCCAACACCTACATCGGCTTTAATGAGTGTGCTTGACACAGTATTCGATAAGGAAATTTGCATAAATGTTTGACCAATACAAGCAAACATTAGTACGAACATAATAATGAACGGTGACAAGCCTGCTACAATGGAAAGGATACTATAACCAACAAAGAAACTGAGCAGAGCGATATAAGTAAGAACATGATTTCCCTTCAAATCGGCAAGTTTTCCGCCGCTTCGTCCTAAGCATGCTGCAAGCATTGCGCTTGGAAACATATATAAACCGCTCAAAATCGGCGATAATCCATTAACATCCTGCAGCAGCAGCGGTGTCAAGTAAGGAATGCCGAAACCTATTCCAGAACATATGCCAGAAATGACAATACCTAAAGAGAATTGTTTGTTTTTAAATAAAGAAATCTGTACAAATGGGTCTCTAGCTTTCAGTATCCGCCATATAAATAGCCCGGAAAACAAACCACACAAAGCAGCAAACCAAATGGAGCTCTGCGTAATTGCCAGCAGCAGAAAAGCGAGTGTTCCGGCAAGGAAAGCAGCACCGAAGAGGTCAATCTTTCCGTCTTGGTGCTGTTTTTCTTCCTGTAAGTATTTGCGGAAAAACGGCAGCGTAACAAGAGACAGAAGGGAAACTACAAATAGATAATGCCAATTGAAAAAGCTCGTTACAAAACCAGCTGCAATTGGACCAATCGCAGTTCCCAACGCCATGCCTGCTGACGTTAAACCTAGGACACGCCCCCGTGTTTCATTGTTGAAGTAGCGTGTTGGAATGATCATTGAAACTGTCGGCATAACAGAGGCTCCCATTGCTTGCAGGCAGCGGCCGGCTACAAGCAATGGAAAGCTGCTTGCTGTAAAACCGAGGATGCTTCCTGCTGCAAAAGTTAATAAGCCAAAAGTTAACAAGGTTTTCAGCATAAATTTGTCAGCTAGCTTGCCATAAATGACAGACCCGATTGCATAGATAATGATGTAAGCCGTCACAATCCAGCCTGCCTCAGTTGGAAGCAGCTTGAATTCCTTTGTAATAGAAGGAATCGCTATGTTGAACATAGTGGAATTCATGACAGAAATAATCAGCGCAAAAACTAGTACTGTCACCAGCCTGTCAATGCTTTGTTTCTCTTTTTGTGCCGTGACAACCATTTTACTTCTCCTTTTAATAGTTTATAAGCAAGAATTGTAATTTTTATGTAGTTTTGTTAACCACTTTTAAATCAAGAGCTTCGATGTTTTTGATCACCCTGTCGAAACGAAGTGGCATCGGTTCACTTGGGAAGGTGTAATACTCATAAGGATCTCCCAGTGTGCGGAAAAACGGCTCAAATAGGCCAGAAGCAAGTAAGCCGACGATTTTAGTGTAGTGGGAGTCTAACCGATAAGAATGAACGGTGCCTGCTGGAACATGCAGAAAATCTCCTGGAAGCATTTCAATCTCTTCGCCGTCTGCCCACATTGTCATCTTACCTTCGAGGCAAAAGAATGTTTCGGTATGATGCTCATGATAATGTTCGACAATCCTGTCTCCGGCAGGCCCATCTGAAGCAACAATAATAAATTGGCCATCTGTATTTTTCTGCGACGCAATAATGCGATGTAGCTGATCTCCTGTCAGGAGGCGGTCACCTTCCCCTGAGTGGATGACATAAGGCACGGCACTTTCAGGCAGGCTCGTGTTAGCAGCGAGTTCTAGTGAGCCGCAGGCAGGTTGTTGGCTTAACTGAATGTCCGTTCGTAAAGTCGCATCCAGCAGCAATTCAGATGGAATGTCACTATTAATAGTTGGAGGATATTCGGGTTGTGCGTATGAGCTGCCGATAATTCGGTAAAGTTCTGCGATTTCTCCATTTGCTGTGTAAGAGACAAATCTTGTTCTGTGAGCCTGCATGTTATAGCTATGGACAGTTCCAGCAGGAATATGAGCATAGTCGCCCTCAGTCAATAGGTAGTTAACCCCATTAAGGACAATTTCCAGTCTGCCGCTTAGAATTAATATCCCTTCATGGGTTTGTTCATGAAGATGTGATGGAAAAGAATCGCCTTTCCCGCCAGTGATAAGTACCATTCCGAAAATATTATCTGTACTTGCTGCATCGGCCATAATCGTCGCTACCTGTCTGCCGAATAAACGATGTTCCCCAGTGCCGCTTCTAAGTAAATAAGGTTTTTTTTCGTTTGGTAATCCCGTTTTTTGTAAAAATTTCATTTCTATTATCTCCTTTATAATTAACTAGACCGGTCTGTCTAGTATCATAATACAAAGGGATAAAAAATTCTACCCTTTGTTTATAAATATTTGTGGAATAATTTCACTAATGGCGATCAATGGGGTTTTATCCTTACGTGTAATAGACTGCATAATTCCACCGCCAATCATGGAATTAATCAGCATACCCATCTTTAAAGCGTAAGCATTATCATACCCGTTTTGCACAAGCTTAGCTGCTAGA
>JAPSHL010000053.1 GCA_031179905.1 Bacillus sp. (in: firmicutes)
AACACTCCTTTTTCCTAACACTCCTTTTTCTATACTATTTCCACTCTATCATATTTCTATTCAGAGCTGTTCATTGGTTTAGGAAACGAACAATTACCCAGGGAATTGGGTTTTTTAGCATTATTACTTTTCCTATGAAGGATTTTCGACTCTATTAGCGAAATGTTAGACAAGACATAAAGAAACTTCAACATAAGGGGTTGATGAGATTGCAATGGAGAAAAATGATTATCTGGCTTATCGGGATAGTAATTGGGATTGGGGGACTGACTGCCTCTGTCGTTTTCGCTGTCTTACTATTCTTAGAAAAAGATAAACCTTTAGAATCAAAGAGCGAAAAGCCTGCCGTTAGTGCAGCTGCTTCTGAATCAGAAGAATCGGAAGAATCGGAAGATATGAATACAGAACCAGTCAATAAACCAACGGATGAAAGCGTCGTTACAATGGCTGACGGCTCAAGCGGCCATGACTTTATCTCTGAATGGCATGACTTTTATAATGAGACACTAGGCTGGGGTAGACTTGAGACAACGGATTATACAGACCAAAAAGAAGCGGCTGAAAGCATATTGGCCCAAGCTGAAAATATCGAGATTGATAACAATGAAATCTCAGCTGATTTAGATTTAATTAAGGAAGCTGCGGAGCTTGTAGCTGCAAATGACAATCGCGATGCTATGCGCAGCCTCCATCGTTACTTTCACGACTTAGACATTTATTTTAATGGCTATGATTATTCCCAAACTTTCGGTGTCACTTCCTATAAAGGAGAATAACCAATACAGACAGACTGCCTAGTTTTTTCGACTATAGAAGGAATTAGGCTTTTTTAGTTTTTTGAATAATGTTTTATTTGGTCCTTTTTTATTTCTTAACATGATGCTGGGCAAAACCTCATTTCAAAAACCGTCGAACAAGTTTGAGCTGCTGCTCAGTGTAAGGAGGAAAAAGTTCAGCTATCTTGAGACCCTTTCCTCGTTTTAATACACTTCTTTTATGGGAAAAAGCATAAAAGCTGTAGACTCCATGGTATGAACCAATCCCAGAAGCTCCAATACCGCCAAACGGAAGATTAGGATTTGCCAAATGCGTCAGAGTATCATTAATACTTACACCACCGGACGGAATAAAGTTAAGCCAATACTCTTCCTCCTTCCTGCTTTGTGTAAAGATATACATCGCAAGGGCCTTTGACATGCTGGTCACATTTTTTACTGCTGTCTGCTTATCCGAATAGCCGATAATCGGCAAGATTGGACCAAAAATCTCAGCTTGCATGGAAGGTGAATCCCAGTCTGCCCTTACTAATGTCGGCTCAAGAAATCTTTGTTCTTCCTCTCCAAAACCGCCATGCAGAATACTTCCTTCCTCATCTTTAATAATTTGCTGAAGCCGTGTAAAATGCCTCTTATTAACAATTCTTCCGAAATGCTCGCTTTTTTCAACAGATTCCCCATAAAAACGAGTTATTGTCTTTTTCATTTCTTCGATAAGTCTATCCTTGATGCTTTCATGTACAAGGACATAATCTGGCGCGACACAGGTTTGTCCAGCATTTACTGTCTTTCCCCAAATAATCTTGGCTGCAGCTAACTGTAAATCTGCTGTTTCATCCACAATTGCCGGGCTTTTGCCCCCTAATTCTAATGTGACTGGCACGAGGTTTTCTGCAGCTGCCTTCATAACAAACTTCCCAACAGACGGGCTCCCTGTAAAAAATATATAGTCGAATTTTCCTTGGAGAAGTGTCTTGTTCGTTTCTACGCCTCCTTCGACAATGCTGACATACGCTGGATCAAATGTAGCTGAAATCATTTCAGTTACAGCCCTTGATGTAGCAGGAACTAATTCAGACGGTTTCAAGACAGCACAGTTACCTGCTGCGATAGCCCCGATAAGCGGTTCAATCAGGAGCTGAAACGGATAGTTGAAGGGACCAATTATTAGCACTGTTCCATACGGCTCGTGACGTATATAGCTTTTTGCTGGAAGAAGCGCCAAAGGTGATCCTACTTTTATGGTCTTTGTCCATTTTGACAAGTGCTTTATTGTATAAGTGATGCTTTGCAGTACAAAACCAATTTCTGTAGCATAGGACTCAAATGGATGTTTTCCTAAGTCTGATTGTAATGCATTTATAAGTTTTTCTTCATTTTCAAGAATCCCCTGTCGCAGCTTTCTAAGTTGGTTTATCCGAAAGCTAACAGCTAATGTTTGTTTTGAATCAAAAAATTCTTTGCTTGCTTTTAGTATCTGTTCCACATCATACGATTGTATTTCTTTTTCGATCATATCTATACCCTTTCTGAAATTTAATTATATAAAAAAGGAGAATCCTTAACAGATTCTCTAAGTTGTCATAAGCTGTCATGCAATATTGCCATTGCTGTTTTTAATTTCCCGATGGGTATTTGTCCAGGAGCAGAAGCTTTTTTGGCAGCACCGAATGTAAGTGCAGATCCAAAAGCCTCGCCGGCTATGCGGCTTATCGAGCCTTGTCCTCCCATCGACATAGCAATGACCGGTCTGTCTGCATATTGTTCTTTCATAGTATTCACCGCATCCAACAAGGTAATTACATCCTTCATGCTTTGCGGCATGAGTGCAATTTTAGGCAGATCACCGCCGAATTCCTGTGCCTTCCGAAGCCGGGCAATTATTTCCTCTTTTGCAGGAGTATGAACAAAATCATGATTCGAAAGAATAACAAAAACTCCATGGCCATGTGCGAACGCAATGAGCTCTTTGACATCATCCTCTTGCCCGAAAAGCTCTACATCTATTAGATCTGCCAACCCAGAACTTGCTGCAGCTTTATTAAGAGTAAGATAAGCTTCCCTTGCAAGCTCTCTCTCGCCGCCTTCCTTCTTGCTTCGAAATGTAAAAACTAGGGGTATATCGCCGATCCAATTTCTTATATATTCAAGTGTCTGAATTACTTCGTTTACATCATCTGCTTTTTCAAAAAAGTCAACTCGCCATTCAATCACATCGACGCCTTCGCTCAGTAAAAATGCAGCTTCTTCTTTGAGCTCACTCGCTGTCTCTCCAATTAAGGAAACACAGATTTTCGGGATTCCAGCTCCTATTGTGACCGCTCTGATTTTTAATGGTTTGACCATTTAAGCCCCCCCTTTTTTTGAATCTTTATCTTGGTTCATATAAATCCCAAGCATATTTCAAAGAATCGACAATATAATCAGCAATTTCTTCCATATCTTTGCTGTCTGTATCCACCTTTGAATGGTGGTCAGCATATATTTCCTTCCTGCTGTTAAACAGCTCCTCCATATCTTCAAGCGATTTGTCTTTCAACACAGGCCTGCTGTCTATGATCAGGTTTATTCTATCCTTCCATGAATCCCAGGATAGATCTAAATGAATAACAATGCAGTTATCTAAGCAAGCTTGTTTAATTTCCTCCTGAAGAAAAGAACCTCCGCCAAGTGAAAGAACAAGGAGCCTTTTTTTGCTCAACTCTGTCACCACTTGCTTTTCCTTTTCTCTGAATGCTTTTTCTCCAAGCTGTTCAAAGATTTTTGAAACAGGCATGCCATATTCTTCTTCAATTACATGGTCAACATCCATAAAGTCGCGATACAGCTTCTTAGCGACAATCTTCCCAATACTTGTTTTGCCTACACCCATAAAGCCTATGAAAACGATACTCTTTTCCCTTAATGGTACACGTTTGTTTTCCAAGATGATGCCCCCTACTATTTTCGTGACAGCAAAATATTTACTTCCGTCCAATTCTACTATTCATTATAAAATAATTATATGGCTAATCCTAGTTTATTCTTTTGAATATTCTATTGTTGAGATGCATACATATGATTGATTGGACGAATAGGAAGAGAGGCAATACTTTCTCAATCGTTGTCAGATTTTCTCCTTTACAATTCAATCACTTGAGTAAACAGCTTTTTTTTTCGCAGCTGTAAACCCTTCCTTTCCCCATCTTATAATAGCTTTTCATTATCACACTCTATCAATTATAAAAAAGTTATTTATAATAATTATAAAATAGTATTGATTTTTTAATTATAGATGCTATTATTATGTACATAAGGTAATGAACCAATAAATTACGAGGTGATTACATGTCAAACAATAAATTAACTACAAGCTGGGGCGCTCCAGTAGGAGATAACCAAAACTCCATGACTGCTGGTAACCGTGGACCAACTTTAATTCAAGATGTACATTTGCTTGAAAAATTAGCTCATTTTAACAGAGAACGTGTACCTGAGCGGGTCGTTCACGCAAAAGGTGCTGGAGCACATGGCTACTTCGAAGTGACAAATGACTTAACAAAATATACAAAAGCAAACTTCCTAAATGAAGTAGGCAAAAGAACTCCAATGTTCATTCGCTTCTCTACAGTTGCAGGTGAGCTTGGTTCTGCTGATACAGTTCGTGACCCGCGCGGTTTCGCTGTTAAATTCTACACAGAAGAAGGAAACTACGATATCGTTGGTAACAATACACCAGTATTCTTTATCCGCGATGCAATTAAGTTCCCTGACTTTATTCATACACAAAAAAGAGATCCAAAAACACATTTAAAAAACCCTACAGCAGTTTGGGATTTCTGGTCTCATTCTCCAGAATCACTGCACCAAGTATCAATCTTAATGTCTGACCGCGGTATCCCTGCTACCCTTCGTCATATGCATGGTTTCGGTAGCCATACATTTAAATGGGTAAACAAAGAAGGAGAAGCTGTTTGGGTTAAGTATCACTTTAAAACAGAACAAGGTGTGAAAAACCTGGCTGTTGACACTGCAGCTAAATTAGCTGGTGAAAACCCAGATTACCATACAGAGGATCTCTTCAATGCAATTGAAGCAGGAGATTTCCCTGCTTGGACATTGTACGTGCAGATTATGCCTGTTGAGGATGCTAACACTTACCGCTTTGATCCATTCGATGTAACAAAAGTATGGTCTCAAAAAGACTATCCATTAATCGAAGTTGGACGTATGGTTCTAAACCGTAACCCTGAAAACTACTTTGCTGAAGTAGAGCAAGCAACATTCTCACCTGGAACATTCGTACCAGGAATAGAAGCTTCACCAGATAAAATGCTTCAAGGCCGTTTGTTTGCATATGCTGATGCACACCGCTACCGTGTAGGTGTTAATCATAATGCACTTCCAATCAACCGCCCGCAAAGCCCAGTGAACAACTATCAACGCGATGGTCAAATGCGTTTTGACGGCAACGGAGGAGGATCCGTATATTACGAGCCAAACAGCTATAGCGGTCCACAAGAATCTGCAGAAGATAAAACATCTCCATTCGCCGTTTCAGGAAGTGCTGACAGTGTTGCATACGACCACAATGACCATTACACGCAAGCTGGAGATCTGTACCGCTTATTGTCAGAAGAAGAGCGTGCTAGATTGGTAGAAAACATTGTTGGTGCAATGAAACCAGTAGAGTTAGAAGAAATCAAACTTCGCCAAATCGGACACTTCTACAAAGCAGACCCAGAATATGGAACTCGCATTGCAGAAGGACTAGGCTTAGCTGTTCCTGAAGCAGTAAAATAATAAAAATAATCTCTCTTGAGCCCTTAACATTTTTGTTAAGGGCTTTAGCTGTAGAGTTAGGGGGTAGTTGTTACAGGTACTTTATTTAATTTTTTAAAAACTAATTTCTGCTACAAGGATTCGGAGGCACCGGGGCGAGCGCCGAGCCGCTTCCGCTCCAATCAATATCCTTTTTTGAATAAAAAAATGATTAACCCCTTTTCCTTTCTTTTTTTGCGATATGCTAAACGCTGAAATATATTTTCTTCATGTTCTTTATTTTAAGCTTAAATAGCTTAGTGAAAGGGAGCGGAGGACACTTGACTCCTGCGGGAAATAGAGGAAAGGCTGCGATCCCGCGGAAAGTGAGTGTCTGGAGCGGAATGGAACGATACTTTAAATTAACTTAAAAATTATTTAATATTCGCAGCGATGATGTATGTTTTGTACAATCCGCTTTTAAGCCCTTATGCATTTTCCCAAGTCAACTTAATACATATTCATTGAAAAAATTTGGTGCAAGCTTTACTCTGTAAGTATGTATATTATGTAAGGGCTTTTAACATGGCCATATAAACCTTAGAGGAGCTGAGAAGATTGACTTTAACGCTTAACAGTACTAGAAAACTTAGCAATGGTGTAGAAATTCCTTATGTAGGTTTAGGGGTTTTTCTTGTCAAAGATCCGGAAGAATGTGAAAATGCGGTGAAAGCTGCGATTAAAAACGGCTACCGTTCCATTGACACAGCAACCCGTTATGAAAACGAAAGCTTTGTCGGCAATGCACTTAAAGCGGTTGATGTGCCAAGGGAAGAATTATTCATTACAACCAAAGTATGGGTGAGCGACTTTGGCTATGAAGAAACTAAACAAGCTTTACACCGCTCGTTAAAAGAAATGCAGCTTGATTATCTTGATCTTTACCTTATCCATTGGGCTGCTCCAAACTACGCAGAAACATGGAGGGCAATGGAAGAATTGTACGAAGAAGGACTGGTGCGTGCCATCGGTGTCTGCAACTTCCAAATTCACCATTTAGAAAAGCTGATGGAAACAGCGAAAATCACACCAATGCTGAATCAAATTGAAACACATCCTTTATTCCAGCAGAAGGAATTGCGCGAATATATGGAAAAGCACGGCATTGCGCATGAAGCGTGGGCACCTCTAGCTCAAGGCAGAGATAATCTCTTTGAAAACCCGACATTGCAGTCTATTGGTGAAAAATACGGCAAAACGACAGCTCAGGTTATGCTGAGATGGCATCTGCAAAGGAATACGATTATCATTCCGAAGTCTGTCCATGAGCACCGTATTATCGAAAATGCCAACCTGTTCGACTTTTCCTTAACAGATGAAGACATGCAAGCAATTGGTCAGCTCGATACAGGTTCACGCATTTTTGGAGATCCTGATGATATTGAGAGATTGACTGCATTACAGCAGCAATAAGAAAAAAGAATGCAAAGGCTAGAAAGCCTATGCATTCTTTTTTGCTATTCGACTGATTTTTTGTTAGTTGAAGCCCACTGGTTATCAGTAGCTGTTTTTTCTTCTCTTTTACTTGTAACTTCTGCATTAGCTGCAGCCCATTGATTGTTTGTTTTTGTCTTTTTTTCCTTCGCCATGATTTTGCCTCCCATGCTAATTAATATAAAGTGATGCATGGTTAGTATGAGATAAAAAAGACCATATTATGAATACATCACAAGCAATTTCGCTGTATCCTTACCTTCTGCATGGCAAAAACAATAAGGAGGAAGGACAGTACTGTTCCTGTTACTGCATAGTATAAGCCCATAATGCACGATTACTTTTCTCTTTATACCATAAAGGGGTATATAAAGCTTATAAATAAAATGTGCCTCAAAAAAGCACATCCTATGGAACTTACCTATTAAATATACGCAGTAATGGGCGGATGCTATTCCACATCATATCCCTGATCGTCAATCGTTTCCTTAATCGTTGCTAAGCTTACCTCTTTATCGTTATATGCCACCTCTACTAATCCTTCTTCTAAATGGACGTTAACAGCAGAAACACCTTTCAATTCACCGACGCTGCCTTCAACTGCTTTAACACAATGGCCGCATGACATTCCTGAAACCTTTAATGTTGTTTTTTCCATCTTTACTGCCTCCTATTTCTTCATCAATTTTTGAATGGTAACCAACACCTCGTCGATTGCTTCTGTATCTCCTTCTTGGATACGGTCCACAATACAAGATTTAAGATGCCCCTCCAGCAAAATCTTGGCAACACTGTTTAATGCTGATTGTGTGGCGGATATTTGTGTGATGACATCATCACAGTATGTGTCTTTTTCAATCAACCCTTTTATTCCGCGGATCTGCCCTTCAATCCTGTTTAACCTTGTCGTTAAGTTTTTTTTGACTGCTTCTGAATGATGGCTTTTACGCACGTCTGAATGGCAGGCTTCCTCTTGCAATGATTGATTCATTTCTGGCTCCAATAAAAAGCCCTCCTTTTTTTCTTCTGTAACCATTATACCCCCATAAGGTATTTTTGTAAATAGATTGGCCTTGCTTTTCGAGAATAGTGCTTATCCCTATTATGTTCCAAATCAAAAATTATGATATATTATCTTTATGAAAAACATTTCTCAAATCAGCAGAATTTCATTAAGAGATCAAGTATATCTACAGTTAAAACAGGCTGTTATTCACCTTGAACTTGCTCCTGGCGAAAAGATCAGCGACAAAGTCCTTGCTGAACAATTCGGCGTCAGCAGGACACCAGTAAGAGAAGCGTTAAAAAGATTGGAGGACGAGGGATTAGTCATATCTTCTCCTGGTTCAGAAACAAAGGTAAGTCTGATTGACATTGAACAAGCTAAGCATGCTTTTACAGTTGTAGCAGCCTTAAACGCCTTAGCAGCAAAACTTGCTATACCTTTCTTGACAGAAGCACACTGCGATGAGCTCAAAAGTATCAATGAAGAATTCGAAAAGGCAATTATGCAAGAAAATAAGTATGAGGCAATAAAAAAAGACGATCAATTTCACTCTGTGCTGCTGCATGCCTCCAATAACCCGGAAATTGAAATTGCTCTTGAACGGCTCCTCCCGAAAATAAGAAGACTTGAGCTGCTCAAATTTAATAAGGTGGACGGCCTTTCATCCATCCGTCAGCATAATGAGATAATTGACTGCCTTCGATATGGGAAACAACAGGAGCTTTCTAAGCTTGTTGAAGACAATTGGCTAAGCCTGGCATCCTATTTAACAAAAGAGGAAACATAAAAAGACCAGATGATCGAGGTGAATTCCAATCCATCTGGTCTTTTATTTTAGTCAGTTAAACCTAATCCTTCATGCCGGTATAGTGAAGAACAGCATCTCTTAAAAAAACAGCGGCACCTTGTTCAACTTTATCATAATATGCAGCGAACCGCTCATCATCTACGTACATCCTGGCAAGATTAGCATGTGCTTCTTTGCTGTAGGACTTCCAATAAAACCCGAGCCAGCGCTTATGAAGCTCTGCAGCCTTTAGAGCTGCCGCACTTTCCGGATCTCCAGTTTTCATTGCTTCTTTTAGGGTTTCCAACACATCCTGACCAAGCTTTTCTGCTTCTTTAAACTCGGCTTCTGTCATTTGCAGCAATTTTTTGTTTGAATCGTTGATTGTCTCCTCACCATACTTTTCCCGAAGCTCTTCGCCATACTTCTTTTCGTTTTCTTCGACCATCTTTTGCTTAAAACCTTCAAATCTGTCTTTATCGCTCATCATCGCTTCTCCCTCCGTGTCTTCTATCGTTTTGTCGACATTTTGTATAAGCATGTCTAAACGGTTTCGTTTTGCCAGAAGTTTTGCCCGATGTTCCGTCAATGCTCCTTTGATATCAAAAGTAGGAGATGAAATAATTTGTTTGATTTCCTCTAGGCTGACTTCAAGCTCACGGTAAAACAGAATTTGCTGAAGCAACTCTACCTCTTTTTTTCCATATAACCGATAGCCAGATGAATTTATCCTCGCCGGCTTAAGAAGACCAATTTCATCGTAATACCTTAATGTTCTTGTGCTTACCCCAGCCATCTCACTCAAACTTTTAATCGTGTATTCCATTAAGCTTCCCTCCTGACATATTTATCTTAAGGGTTTACGCAGCGTTAATGTAAATAGGTATTTTGAAAAAAATCTTGATTTTTTTCATTACGACAAAAAAAAGGCTGGAAACCCTCCAAAGCCTTTTAACATTCAACGCTTAATATTTACTGTCGTCACTTCAAATTTATCGTATCGGTGTCTTGAAAAGGAATACTCGAATGGAACTCCATTATTCAAAAAACCGACATGCTCCACTTCAAGGATGGGATCATCCTTTTTACATACTAGTTGAGCCTGATCCAGTTCATTAGACTTACATGCGCGTATCTTCCGATGAGACCCAGCAATTGTTAAGCCTAATTTTTTCGTAATATGCTCATAGATCGACCCGTCCAATACCTCGTCTGTAATGCCAGTAATGAGTGTTGTCGGCATATATGTAATCTCCATCACGTATGGCTCCGCATTTACAAGCCTTAAACGTATTAAATAGTAAACGGGTGTTTTCGGGTCGATTGCAAGATGTTCGGCAACGTCCTCTGATGGAAAACCGACTTCAAACTTGATGACTTTGCTTGTCACCTGCTGCCCTTCCATCAGTCTGGACAGTCCTGTCACCTCATTGCTCAATACATTTACCCGGCTGTTCTGTATGGCAGATTTGACAATAAATGTACCATGTCCTCTTTTTCGATAGAGCAGCCCTTCTAGTACCAATGTATCTAGAGCTCTTTTCATCGTCATCCTGCTGCAGGAAAATTCTTTCGAAAGTGTTATTTCATCCGGTATTGGCTGATCGAAAGCATAGAAGGACTCCTTAATTCTTTTCTTCATTTCTGCTGAGATTGCTTCGTACTTGTTCATGATGGAACCACCTTAAAAAAATAGATAGTTATATTATAATTTTATTGGTATGAAATTGTTAGCTATCCCAGTGTTTTTTTGAAAGATGGGTTTGTTAATCGTTTCAGCCTTTCTTATTTTCTCTAAAATAGGGGATGTTAAATCTCCGCTTTAAGGGGTTCGCTTTCCACAGGGCTTAGCACCAATCCGCTTCGTTGCTACACACCTAAAGAATGTCTTCGGCTGTCTCGCTAATCTAAGTAGGAGTCTCACCCCTTCCGCTCGGATCAACATCCTTTTTTTGAATGGGGATTGCCGACAAGCTGAAATTCTAGCAAAGCCCATCTTTCATTATTTCTGTCCAACTACCTTCAACCATTCGTTAACTTAATTATGGCAATGTGACAGTTTCGGACTCTTCCAGGTTTTCTCCATTTGTCGCAATGACTTGCTTATACCAATCGAAGCTTTTCTTTTTGTAGCGCTTTAAGTCTCTTAAATCAGTTTCTCCTCTATTCACATAGATAAAGCCATAGCGTTTCTCAAATTGCCCCCCTGAGCTGATTAAATCTGTCGACCCCCATGTTAAATAGCCAAAAACCTCTACTCCTTCTTCCATTGCGAGCTTTACCTGGTTAATATGATCCCTTAAGTATTCGATACGGTAATCATCTTCCACTGTATTATTTTCATTCAGCTCTTCTTTTACACCAATTCCATTTTCAGTGATGAAAATTGGCAGCCTGTATCTAGCGTACATATCCTTAAGACTAACTCGAAGACCAATTGGGTCAATTGCCCATCCCCACTCATTCGCCTTTAAGTTCGGGTTAGGGGTGATACCAGAAATGATTGCATCCTCTCTGACCTTCTCACTGCTCACAGTCTGACTTTGATAATAGCTGATACTAATATAATCAACGATATTTTCTTTAAGCAGTTCTGCATCGCCTTCTTCAAAATGAGGCATAATTCCTTTTCGCTCTAGATTGCTTGTCACATAGCTTGGATATTCACCGTTTGCAAACACATCGAGATAGAAGTCAACAAGCAGTTCCTTTGCTTTCATGTTGGCAATAACATCTTCTGGAAGACAGCTGTTCGGGTATGTTGTCATATATGTGACCATTCCTGCCATTTGTCCGCCCGGCACGAGCTCATGAAGTGCTTTAACTGCCTTTGCATGTGCAATAAAGGAATTATGTGTGACTTGATATCGCAATGCCTCTTCATTCTCTGCTTCGTCAAGGGATACACCCCAGAAATTAGGGTTTGTCAGCACAAGATTCTGCTCATTAAATGTAAGCCAATATTTGACCTTTTTGCCATAACGGGCAAATACTGTTCGTGCATATTTATCAAACAGGTCAACAACCTTCCTTGATGCAAATCCATTGTATTTTTGTGCAAGTTTTAGAGGAAGATCAAAATGATATAAAGTTATCACAGGCTGAATGCCGCTTGCAATCATTTCATCAAATAAATCATCATAGAATTGCAGGCCTTCCTCGTTCGGTTCTCCTTCTCCATCAGGGAAAATTCTTGCCCATGAAATGCTTGTACGATATGCATTAAAGCCCATTTCTTTAAAAAGAGCAATATCCTCCTTATAGCGGTGATAAAAATCAACGGCAGTCTTCCAATCAGACTGGCCCTCTTTCACAGGCCTTGCGTCAACAATGGAAGGACCTTTACCGCCCTCATCCCATGCACCTTCTGTCTGGAAGCTTGTCACTGCCCCGCCCCATAAAAAACCTTCAGGAATAACAGATTTTTTCGTCATATTAACTCTCTCCTCTTCTATCGATTTTATTCATTCTATGAAACTGCCAGCTTACCAAATTGGCACAAAAGTATTGATTTCTTCCAGCACTGCTTCAATTTCCTCTAAAACGGAAGATGTTAACTCCAATCCTGATGCCTTCACATTTTCTTCTACCTGTCCAGGTCTGCTTGCCCCTATGATGGCTGAGCTGACATTAGGCTGTCTCAGCACCCAGGCTAATGCAAGCTGTGATAATTCCACTCCTAAACCATTCGCAATGGCTGACAGTTTCTGAACACGTGTCAGCACTTCGTCATTCAAGTAGCTTGTAATCCATTTATTTGTCTCTTCATTTGCAGCACGGCTTTCAGACGGAACTTGCTCGTTCGGCTTATATTTTCCTGTCAATATGCCTTGTGCAAGCGGAGAAAATACTACCTGGCCGATTCCCTCCTTCTCACTGACAGGAATCACTTCTTTCTCAATATAGCGGACCATCATATTGTAGATTGGCTGATTAGAGATGAGCGGTCTTAAATTCTTCTCTTTGGCAATATGTACAGCGTCTGTTATTTGCGCTGCCGTCCATTCGCTTACCCCTGCATAAAGGATCTTTCCTTGCGTGGTTAAATCATCCAGTGCTCTTAAGCTTTCCTCTACTGGAGTTTCTGAATCAAAGCGATGGAATTGATACAAATCTATATAATCTACACCTAGTCTTTTCAGGCTTGCCTCACATTGTTCGATAATATGCTTTCTAGACAGCCCCCTGTCATTAGGACCATCTCCCATCGGGAAGAAAACCTTTGTCGCTAGCACATAGCTTGAGCGGGAGTAGTCTTTCAATGCTTCTCCCAGTACGGTTTCAGCTGCACCTTTATTATAGGCATTTGCAGTATCAAAAAAGTTAATGCCAAGATCATACGCCCTGTGAATACATGAAATCGACTGCTCTTTTTCAACTGCACTTCCATATGTAAGCCAGCTACCTAGTCCAATTTCACTTACCTTCAAACCAGAGTTTCCTAGTTTCCTGTACTTCATTTCTAATCACCCAACCTATCAGATTATTTGTTAGCCATGCTCATCAACTTATGTGAGAAGCTATCGCTTCCTTTAAAAAAGACGACAGATTCTCACAAAATTAGATTTTAAAATTAGAAACGCTTACAATTATATTATAAAGGGTTGAAACTAAATGTCTATACTTTATATATATTAGATTAGACATTTAATTTTTTACTAACCCACTTCCTGTGATGCATGCTGAGATGTATAAAGGCTCCAATATTGTCCTTTTCTTTGCATCAGTTCATCATGAGAGCCTTCCTCAGCAATCCGGCCCTTATCAATGAACATAATCCTCGTTGCACTTTGAATGGTTGAAAGGCGGTGAGCAATAATGAAGGACGTTCTTCCTGCCAGCAGTGTTCCTAAACCTTTTTGGAGAGCAAGCTCTGTTTCTGTATCAATGGAAGATGTTGCTTCATCCAAGATCAAGATTCTCGGGTCTGCCAAGAGTGCTCTTGCAAAGGAAATGAGCTGCCTTTGACCAGCAGAAAGCCTCGTTCCTCGCTCGTTCACTTCTGTTTCGTAGCCGTCTCTTAATGTCATAATAAATGCATGGGCCTGAACCGCCTTTGCTGCTTCCATCACTTCCTCATCACTTGCATCGAGACGCCCGTAGCGGATATTATCCATTATCGTACCAGAAAATATAAACGGGTCTTGAAGCATTATGCCCATCTGCCTTCTTAGTGAAGGAATTGTAACTGTTTTGATATCCACCCCATCTATCTTAATTTCTCCTCCGTTTAAGTCATAAAAACGGCTAATTAAACTGACTATGGATGTTTTTCCAGACCCTGTCGCACCGACAAGGGCAATCGTTTCTCCAGGCTCAGCACAAAAATGGACATCCTTCAGCACTCTTTCTTCTCCTTCATAACCAAACTCAACATGCTCAAACTCCACTTTTCCCTTAATTGGCTGAAGCACTTTTCCATGGGGATTATCACGCACTGTCGGTTTTTCATCCATCATTTCAAAAATACGCTCCAAATAAGCCATTGCATTGATGATTGCATTATAAAAGTTGCCGATATTTGAAATTGGTGTCCAGAACATCCAAATATATCCGACAAATGCTACTAAAGCACCAACTGTCACACCTTGCCCAATCATTGAGATTCCTGCAACATATATGAAGGAAACAGTCAGGACAGAGATATTCTCAATCGATGGCCAAAGAAGGAACTGGATATAGACTGCTTTCATCCATGACTTTTTGTAGCCTTTAGATACATCTTCAAAAATCTTCTTGTTCTCTTCCTCCCTAGCAAATGCTTGAGTTACCTTCATGCCATTGATGCTTTCATGTATATACGCATTCATATTGGACTGTTTATTGCTTAAGTCCTGCCATGCCTTGCGCTGGGCATTTTTTATAAAAAAGATGACAATCGCCAACAAAGGAAAACCGACCATCGCATATATCGCCAAGCGTACATCGATAGCAAACATGAACCCGATAATCACAATCAAGCTGAATATATCTGTAATCAAGTTGATGAGTCCATTTGATAACAGGTCACTGAGTGAATTCACGTAATTGACGACCCGTACCAATATTTTTCCGTGGGGGCGATTATCATAAAAGGAAAAGGATAGTGATTGAATATGTGTAAATAAGTCCTTGCGGATCGTTTTAATAACATTTTGGCCAATCTGAGCCATCATCCGGATGCGGTACTTCATGCAAATTCCTGTTACAATAAGCGCCCCTAAGTAAATACATGCAAGCATCGCAAGTCCGCCGATATTGCCATTTGGAATTTCCTTGTCAATTGCCTGCTTAATGAGGTAAGGGCCGATGAGGTTTGCGCCGCTTGCGACAAGCATGATAAGTATTGTCACGATGATTTTTTTCTTGTACGGTTTTATATAGCCGAACAAGCGCTTTAGATGAATAAAACTAAACGGGGTCTCTAAATCCTCATCCACATCGAACTTATTTCTTGCCACTATATCACATCCTCATCTCTATGCTTTTGCTCAAAATCCCCATATTGATTCTTATACACATTATAGTAATAACCCTTCTTCCGCAGCAGCTCACCATGTGTTCCTCGCTCAATAATTGCTCCATTGTTCATCACGAGTATCTGGTCTGCATCCTTAACAGAAGAAATTCTATGGGCAATGATAAAGCATGTTTTGTTTTTTTGAATCGATTTCAATGTTTGCTGAATCCGATTCTCTGTTTCCATATCTAGGCTCGATGTTGTATCATCAAGAATTAAAATAGATGGATCTTTTAGGATAGCTCTAGCCAGTGCAATTCGCTGCCTTTGTCCACCAGACAGTCCGACTCCTCTTTCCCCGACTATGGTGTCATACCCTTCCGGCAAATCTTGAATAAAACCATGGGCATCCGCTAATTTCGCCGCAAGCTTAACTGCATCATTAGAGGTGCTTGGATCACCATAAGCAATGTTGCCTTCAATCGTATCAGAAAACAGGAAGATATCCTGCATGACCATTGCCATTCCTTTGCGGAGCTGCTGCAGCTCCCAATCCTTCACATCTCTTCCGTCAATCTTCACTTCGCCGCTTGTGGCATCATAAAACCTGCTGAGTAAATTGACCATTGTTGATTTGCCCGCTCCTGTCGGTCCGATAATAGCCAATGTTTGCCCCGGCTTTACTTTAAAGCTGATATCCTTCAGGACTGGTTCTTCTCCATAGCTGAAAGAAACTTTATTAAACTCCACAACTCCTTTATAGTCATCAATCGGAACAACATTATGGAGACTGGCTATCTTCGGTTCTGTCTCAAGGAGATCCTCGACCTTCTCAGCAGAAGCAATAAAGCGCTGCACATCATTTAAAAGCCAGCCAGCCATTTTCATCGGATTGCTCAATGCCCATATGAACGAATTGAACATTACTAGCTCCCCGAATGTAAGTGTGCCTTTTATGACCATTACGCCTCCGACAAAAATCATCAGCACTGTCAGAACACCTGCCAAAGAGTCCAAGATCGGCAAGTATTTTTCCCAGATTTTAGATGACTTCAAGTTCTTATCTTTAAACCCTTCGTTGGCTATGGAGAACTTGGAAATTTCATAATCTTCTTTCGCAAAAGCCTTTACTACTCTATTTCCACTGATATTCTCCTGAACGACTGAATTCAGTTTCGCGAACTGATTGCGGATTTCCGTAAAGGTCGGCCGGACATCTTTTGTCAGCTTGAAAGCGAAAAAGCCAATTATAGGTGTTACAATAAGGAGAGTAAGCGCTAATGGCGGATGGATATAAAACATGAAGCCAACAGCAAATAATAAAATGGTCACGTTTTCAAAAATCATGTAAATCGTCCACGCTGTAAAATGCCTGACAGCTTCCATATCCCCTGTCATCCTTGCCATGATGTCTCCTGTTTTTGTACGGTCATAAAAACTAAAATCCAGTCTGTGTAAACGGTCATACAATTGTTCTCTAATGTTATAAATAACGTTTTGTGAAACATTCTCAAAAATCATCTGATACGTATAGCGGATAATCGTCCTGATAAATGTTCCAGCAATCATGATTCCTAATATTGGCCACAGCAAATTAAGCTGCTTGCCATACATGACATCATCCACCATCTTCCCAGCTAAATAAGGGTTTAACACATTCAAAGCTGATACGATGACTGCACAAAAAAGGCCGATTGCTATCTTGGAACGATACCCGTGCGCGACTTCGGAGCACGGCTCGTGAATGACGAAGAACTGGCGACCAAGGTGAACACCTGGATCGGTGAC
>JAPSHL010000279.1 GCA_031179905.1 Bacillus sp. (in: firmicutes)
TAAACGAAACTACTGAGGATATTGCCAGAGAGCTGTTAGGCAAGTTGCTCATTCATCAAACACCAGATGGTATTTACTCGGGCTATATAGTGGAAACAGAAGCTTATGTTGGAGTAGAGGATATGGCTTGCCATACTTATGAAGGAAAGCGGACTCCTAAAGTCGAGTCGATGTATCAAACAGGCGGAACAATCTACATTTATACGATGCATACGCATACCATGCTCAATATTGTGACAAAGGAAAAGGGGGACCCGCAGGCGGTACTTATTCGGGCGATAGAACCTGCAGATGGAATAGAGAGAATGGAAACAAACAGAAATGCCACAGGCGTATCCTTAAGTAACGGGCCTGGAAAACTGACGAAGGCAATGGCGATTACGAAGGAACTAAATGGAAAAGCAATAAATGAATCTGCCCTTTTAATTGATGATTCCTTAGCGAAGACGCCAGCTAATATTGCAGTGTCAGCTAGGGTGGGTATTCCGAATAAAGGCGATTGGACGTCAAAACCACTGCGTTTTTATATAGAAGGGCATCCATATGTTTCAGGTATGAGAAAAAGAGATTGTAAATATTTGGCGGATTGTTGGCTTTAAAATGTGAGCCTATTCGCAAATAAAAAACACCAGGAAATCAGATAGCGCTTTCACTACCCTCCTTCTTCGGCTATGATGTTATTAGGGAAACATTTATCTGATAATTAATTGGAAATGCAGTTGATGAAGGGGTGTAATTTGAAATGCTTTCATTACGTCAACAGAAACTGTTGCATTTATTGATGCAGGCAGAAGATGCCTTAACGGGTGCAGAGCTTGCTTCAGGATTGCAGGTCACATCACGGACGATAAGAAGTGATGTGAAGATGCTTACAGATAAGCTGCAGGAAAACGGTGCCTATATTGCGCTGAAAAGAGGAAAAGGCTATGAGCTAATCATTGATGATTATAAGTATTTTCGGTCCTTTTTGCAGCGAGCTGTAGCCGGAAATGAAGACGATACAATTCCGGCTGATCCATCGGAAAGAATGGAATATATGCTGAGACGCCTGCTTCTATCAGAGGATTACATAAAGATTGAGCATTTTGTGAAAGAGCTGTATATAAGCGAAACTTCCATTAAAAACGGGCTGAAAGAAGTGAAAAAAATTCTGCGCCGTTTCAGTTTAGACTTGGAAAAGAGGCCGAATTATGGGTTGAAAATAGTCGGATCTGAAGCGAAAATGCGCATATGCATGGCAGAGTTTGTTTTTCATTCTGAAGACCAGCCTTATCAAGTTTTGCCAGCACATGAACTGGAAAAGATAGAGGAGATTGTGCTTAAACGTACGAAAGAGGCATCGATTTTGCTATCGGATATAGGCAAATCTAATTTAATCACACATATTGCTATCGCCTGCAAACGGATACTACATGATAATTATGTTTCCATGCCCGAGAAGGAACTGGATGCAATCATGGAGGAAAAGGAATATACAGTTGCCAAGGCGATTGTAAAGGACTTGCAGACATCTTTAGGAACCGCATTTCCAGAAGAGGAGATTGCCTATATAGCCGTCCATTTATTAGGAACAAAGATTATTTCCTATCAGCCGGCAGCAGAGGTTAATATACTGGACATGATTGAAAAGAATATACTCGAGCTTTCCAAAAAACTGCTTAATGAGGCTGAACAGGTTATGCAGCTAGGAATTTCCAGCGATGAAGAGCTGATTTATGGGCTGTGTCTTCATTTAAAGCCGGCTATTAACCGCTATAAATTTGGCTTAAGCATCCGTAATCCAATGCTGAAGGAAATTATCAAAAACTATCCTGTCGCCTTTGATGCAGCTATTTTAATGGGAGAGAAGCTGAAGCAGGAAACAGGCATGGCGATAAATCAAGAGGAGATTGGCTATATCGCCTTGCATATAGGTGCGGCAATGGAACGAAAAAAAGCAAAAGGGAAGGCGAAGCGCTGCCTGATTGTTTGTGCTACAGGGGTTGCAAGCGCTCAGCTTTTATACCATAAGCTGCAGGCTACCTTTGGAAACAAGCTGCAAATAGTCGGAACAGCCAACGTTTTCGACATGCATAAATATGATTTAGGGTCCCTTGATTTTATCATCAGCACCATCCCGATTCAGAGGAAAATAACTGTGCCAGTCATTGATGTAAATACTATTTTAAGAGATGAGGATATTGCCAGGTTAGAAAACTTAGTAATTGAGAATATTGGCAGTGTGCTGAAATATATAAGACCAGAGCTGACCTACTTCCAGCAGGATTTAAAGTCAAAGGAGGAAGTGATCCGCTTTCTCTGTACAAGCATGGAACGATTGGAGGATATCCCTGATAACTTTCAGGAACTGGTAGAGGAACGAGAACAGATAGCACCGACAGGTTTTGGGACAATGGTTGCCATTCCCCATCCAATCAGACCTGTCACGAAAAAAACGATATGGGCTGTTTGTACATTGAAAAAGCCAGTGCAATGGGGTGACAGCCGAGTTCAGTTCATCTGTCTACTAAGTGTACAGAAGGAATATAAAAAGGATTTGCAAAAGATGTACCAGCTGTTAGTGAAAATATCAGGAAATGCAGCTCTCGTAGAAAAGCTTATAAAGGTCCGTTCTTATGAAGAGTTTGTTAGCATCTTGCTTTCGGTGGAGGAATAAATGTATTTAAAAACGGATTGCGTTATGCTGTCCGTTTTTTTGCTGTGCAAACTTGAGACACTCTTTTCCACGTGAAGTTGGAAAAAGAATGCATGTAAATGAAAGCGCTTTTTATATAAACTGGTAAGCAAGAGCACAAGAAAAACTTTTCACTAGATTAAATTATTCATGTAATGAAATCTTTTTGATAAAAGAAACGGAGGTTTTACGATGAGCTTTAAAGAAAAGGCCGCAGATGTTTTAGGCACTGTCGCCTACAAGATTACCAACCAGAAATATATTATGGCAATCAAAAAGGCATTTGTTACTTTAATGCCTGTTATTATTACTGGAGCATTTGCTGTGCTTGTGGCAAATATGATTCTCGGTACGGAGAGTGGTTTGGCGCATTTTGAGATGTTTGCCTTCCTCGCAGACTATAAACCGATTATGACAGCCATTCAATATGCTACGCTTAATTTTCTGACCATCGGGGCTGTCTTTTTAATTGGGATTGAGCTGGGACGGATAAATGGCCATAAATCGCTCTTCCCAGGTATTCTCGCGATTATGTCTTATATTTCTGTTGTGCCGACAACAATAGAACTGCTTGTAAATGAACAGAATCAGCTAGTAACAGACGTACTGGCAAGACAATTCTCTGATCCGAAAAGCTTATTTTTAGGTATGATTATTGCAATTGTGTCTGTGGAAATTTACAGCAAACTGGCAAATGTAGATAAATTAAAGATTAAGATGCCAGACAGTGTACCTTACAATGTAGCAACCTCTTTTTCAGCATTGATTCCATCGATATTGACAGTTACTATTGTCGCAACATTCGGATTCATTTTCTATAAAGTTACTGGTATATATCTTTATGAAGCCATTTACAATGTTGTACAAAGACCGCTTGAAAGTGTTATGCAAGGCTTGCCAGGGATTTTAATTCTCATGTTTGTCGCGCAGTTCTTCTGGGTGATTGGGATACATGGAAACCAAATGATCAAGCCGATTCGGGAGCCGCTTTTGCTTGCTTCTATAACGGTCAATATGACGGCTTTCCAAGAGGGAAAAGAAATTCCAAATATCATTACAATGCCATTCTGGGATGTATATATGAGCATTGGCGGATCTGGAGTAACAATTGGGCTATTGATAGCCATCTTTATTGTCTCAAAAAGAGAAGAAATGAGAAGTATCGCCAAATTATCCTTCGGTCCAGGAATTTTCAACATTAATGAACCTGTTATCTTCGGACTTCCGGTCATGCTTAATCCAATTATGGCGATTCCATTCGTTATCACACCATTAGTAACGGGAACGATAGGGTATATCGCAACTGCAACAGGATTTGCAGGAAAGGCAGTCGTTATGGTTCCATGGACAACACCGCCAATCATTAATGCTTGGCTGTCGACTGCCGGCAGTATGGGAGCAGTCATTACACAGTTGATATGTATTGCCGCATCAATATTCATCTATCTGCCTTTCGTCTTAATGGCTAATAAAATGTCCCAGCAGACTGGAGAAGAAAGTGATAATACAAGGAAGGTGATCTAAAGGTGAAGATGTCTTTCAGATGGTATGGGAAAGAAGACTCTATCCCCCTTGAATACATCAGACAAATCCCCAACATGAATGGGATTGTCAGTGCTGTTTATGATGTTCCTCCCGGTGAAGCATGGCCGTTGGAAAGTATTCAAGAGCTCTCCAGCGAAATAAGAGCAGCAGGACTGGAGTTCAAGGTAGTGGAAAGCGTCCCTGTTCATGAAGATATTAAATTAGGTCTTTCTAATAGAGATGCGTATATTGATAATTATATAAACACAATTGAGAGACTAGCGGAAATCGGCATTGAAGTTATTTGCTATAACTTCATGCCTGTATTCGACTGGACGAGAACACA
>JAPSHL010000054.1 GCA_031179905.1 Bacillus sp. (in: firmicutes)
AATAGAGTCAAGCTGTAAGCGGATGTAATCTTCTATTTCCTTACAAATAATCAACTGGACATCGCCATCCTTAATGAGAATATCGCCGAATTTACTGCGCGATAATCCTAATGACATAATGCTCCCGAGTACTTGCGGATGCTCAATCGTAACAAACTTTTTCGCATATTCGATGTTCTGTAATGACAACTGAAAGTCCTCTTGCTCCACTTCATAATAAGACGGATACAGCAATGCTCGTTTTCTTTCAGCCGCTTTTGTTCCACCAGAAAATGTCACCAAAACATCTGTATTTTGCCCAATTATTATGTTCACAATCTTTTGTTCACGAGGATCTAAAAAATCTGTCAGCTTCGGTGCATAAGAATCCTCAACATATTGGCGCCAATTAAGCACTTGATCGATAAAGTCCTTTTCTTCTGGCCGAAAATGCTGGTAAATCGACATATTACAAGCTCCTTTAATTTATGTATCTTTAAATGATTGCATGAAAAAAGGGCTTTGGAAAGCCCTGCATTTAAAACCACTGGAATAATTGAGCAACACCAGCACCAGCTAAACGTAATACAAAAATAGCCACGATTGGCGATATATCAATCATTCCGAGTGGCGGAATAATCTTTCGGAACTGCTCTAAATACGGTTCACAAATTCGGGCAAGGAACATTCCTATCCCTGTTTCTCTCGCATTTGGTATCCACGACATAAAAATGTAAATAATCAGCGCATAAGAGTAATAGGTAAGTACTTTAGAAATAATTATAAAGACTAAATCCATTTAAGTTTACCACCTCGCATTTTCAAATTCAGTTTCTTGTAAAAGCTGAGAGATATTACCTGAAACTTCCACATTATCAGGTGTGCACAAAAAGATGTCTGTGCCAACTTTTTGAATATCTCCCCCGATTGCATAAACAGTTCCGCTTAAGAAATCGACGATTCGTTTTCCCTGTTCCTTGTCAATTCTTTGCAGGTTCACGACAACTGCACGTCTATTTTTTAATTGGTCAGCAATATCCTGTGCTTCTGCATAAACTCGTGGTTCAACCAAAAATACTTTAGAAGACTTTTGCACACTTTGCAGGCTTACAACGTTTTGCTTTTGTTGCTGTTGAACAGGCTGTTGCTGTTGCTGCTGTTGAAAATAGGACTGAGTTGGCTGCTGTCTATGTTGGTTTCTCACTGGCTCCTGCTCCTGTTCATATTCTTCTTCTTCATAATCTTCATCTTCTAAGAAAAAAAATGTCTTTATCTTTGATTTTATACTCAATTTCTAAACCTCCTATTTATCGCTGCCAACGAGTGCTGTACCGATACGAATCATCGTTGCACCTTCTTCAATAGCAATCGAGTAGTCGTTAGACATACCCATGGAAAGCTCCCTACATGGGGCATTGCTTATTCCTAAGTTCTGTACTTCTGTTTGAAGTTTTTTTAAGTTTTGGAAGCATCTGCGCAGAGACTCTTCATTATCTGTAAATGGCGCCATTGTCATTAAGCCGACTATTTCAATATTTGGTAATGCTTCGAGGCTCTTGATGAAGTCAATTGTCTCTTCAGGAGCAATGCCATGCTTAGACTCTTCCTGCGATACATTGACTTGTACAAAACACTTGGTCTTTTTGGATGCCCGTTTATTTATTTCTTTTGCTAAAGATAAGCGGTCCAATGAATGAATATAATCCACTTTATCAATAATGTTCTTCACCTTTCGCGTCTGCAAGGAGCCGATAAAATGCCAAACCGGCTCGTCCATCAGCACCTCTCGCTTTGCAAGCAAGCCTTCTTCCCGGTTTTCGCCAAGGTTGGTAACACCTGCCTCTTTTGCCTCTTTTGCTCTTTCTATTGTAACATATTTTGTCACTGCGATAATGGTGATATCTTCAACGGAACGGTTGGCTTTTTCACAAGCCAATTTTACCTTTTCCCTAATTTCTTGCAAATTAACCTTTACTTGCATCTTACTTTAAACATCCTCTCTCCATCCAATAAAACTCATCATTCTTCCAGTTTTCCCTTTATCACGCCTATGAGAATAAAAGTATGACTCCTGTTCACTAGTACAAAGGCTAGTCATAAGGATTCTGTTTTCCTGTATACCTGCCTTTATTAACAGCTGTTTGTTCAGCTTTTGTAAGCTCAATGAATATTGATTCGGGGAGACAAGCACATACGGCTTATCCTCTCCATTATCTAGTACATCTTCTACTCTATCAATGACACGCCCGTCTACTATGTATTGTTTGTCTGTAATGGACGGTCCGATGGCAACTTCCATTTCACTTGGATCCATTCCGTGTGATTTGAAAACCTCGACCATTTCCTTTGCGATTCCCTTGACAGTACCTTGCCATCCGGCATGGGCAATGCCAATCGCCTTCGTCTTTTGGTGAATGAAATACAGTGGAACACAGTCAGCATAGCAAAGTGTTAACAGAATTCCTTCTTCCATTGTAAATAACCCATCTGTATCTGGCAATGCGCTTGCATAGTCACATGCACCTTTTCCCGCATCCTCTTTCGTCACTTCCCAAATAAAATTTTTATGGGTTTGTTCTGAACCTACCCAATTCGTTAATGGAAAATCAAGCTTATTTGCGACAATTCGGCGATTTGCGGTTACCTTCTCATTTGAATCATTAACATGATAGGCCATATTTAAACCTTTATGATGACCAATGCTTACACCGCCATTTTTCGTCGTGAATCCTGCAGCCAAATTAGGGTGATCATTACACCATGACTGAATTGTAAAATATTCACTTTCTTCTAATAAAAAAGGTTCCATTTTTTATAACCTCAGCTTTTTTTTATAGTTTACCATAGACTTAAGCATTGGTCATAAAAAAACCAATATTATTTTGCCCTATTCTTCACCGTCTAATAGCTCGAGCGAACCAGTGTATCTCACTAAGATAACGTCTTCGCCGATTTTAAGAATATTGCTCCAGGGAATAACAATATCGGCTTCTCTATTGAAGAATCCTAATACCTTTCCTGGACCGCCAATAATAATGGATTCAATCTTTCCTGTCTGCAAATTAATATCTATATCCCCGATATTGCCAAGTTTTTTCCCGTTTGCCACATTGACGACGTCCTTTACTTGAAAATCAGATATTTTAAGCATTGCTCCCACTCCTATATATATTAATCGTTGACTTTGTAAGTTTATTAAGACTGTGAATGCGAGATTAGTCCTAATAGAAATATATGTTGCCATTAAGTGTAATTAGTACATATTCTAAAACTCGTCTGCAAATAATTGAGCATTAATTTATAACTAAAAAAACTGCCGAAACAATTTCGGCAGTTCTTGTGTACAAGCTCACTACTAGCTTTGGATATTTTTATTCATTTGTTTAATAGCAGCCTTTTCCAGTCTTGAAACTTGAGCTTGCGAGATACCTATTTCATCAGCAACTTCCATTTGCGTTTTCCCTTGAAAAAAACGCTTTCTTAGTATAAGTTTTTCTCGATCGTTTAATCTTCGCATTCCTTCTTTGAGGGCGAGTTCTTCCACCCATTGTATATCCTTGTTCTTCTCGTCGCTTAATTGGTCCATAACATAGATCGGATCTCCGCCGTCATTGTATATGGGCTCAAAAAGCGAGACTGGATCTTGAATAGCATCCAATGCGAACACAATATCCTCATGGGGAATATCAAGTTCTTTTGCGATTTCCTCAGCTGTTGGCTCATTTGATGTTTTGCTCATTAATCGCTCTCTGACTTGCAATGCTTTATAAGCTATATCCCTTAAGGACCTGGACACCCTAATCGGGTTATTGTCACGCAAGTATCGGCGAATTTCACCAATTATCATCGGGACAGCATAGGTGGAAAACTTTACGTTTTGACTTAAATCAAAATTATCAATAGATTTCATTAGACCGATACAACCAACCTGAAATAAGTCATCTACAAACTCGCCTCTATTGTTGAATCTTTGAATGACACTCAAGACAAGGCGGAGATTTCCATTAACGAGACTTTCTCTGGCGGTAATATCTCCCTTATGCATTTGCTTGAAGAGCTCTCTCATTTCTTCGTTTTTCAATACTGGAAGCTTTGATGTATCCACACCGCAAATTTCTACTTTATTTCGAGTCAATCTATTTCCCTCCTCACAGGAGCTGCTGTACAAAAAACAGTATCTCCTTGAGAAGGAAAAATATGCATAAGTGATTTTCCATCCTAAACCAAATTCAATGCAGCAATACCTAAAAAAAACTATCAGCACAATGTTTTTCTGCGATAATATTTTCTAGAAAAATATTTTTAATTCGACAAAAAATGCCAGCTAAACTTTACTGTATGGAAAATAATTTTTCCATACAATTATTGTTTAGCTGACAAGAATCACTATACCATTTTATTGAATTCCTTTTGCAGTCTTTTTATAATCCTTTTTTCTAACCTGGATATATAGGATTGAGAAATGCCAAGCATGTCTGCAACATCCTTCTGTGTCTTTTCCTCTCCTGTTCCCAGGCCAAAGCGAAGCTCCATTATTTGCTTTTCTCTTTTAGAAAGCTGATGCAATGCTCTTATAAGCAGCTTTTTATCGACGCTTGCATCCAGATCTTTAGTAATGATATCCTCCTCTGTACCCATTACATCTGATAACAGTAGCTCGTTGCCATCCCAGTCAATATTCAGCGGTTCATCAAAAGAAACCTCTGAACGTATTTTATTATTTCTCCTTAAATACATCAAAATCTCATTCTCAATACATCTTGATGCATATGTAGCAAGCTTGATTTTCTTTTCAGGGTTAAAAGTATTAACAGCCTTAATTAGCCCGATGGTACCAATACTTATTAAATCCTCAATATTGATGCCAGTATTCTCAAATTTTCTCGCAATATAAACGACAAGGCGTAAATTACGTTCAATTAAAATAGATCTGGCTGCTTGATCGCCTTCAGGGAGCTTTTGAAGCAGTTCTTCTTCTTCTTCTTTACTTAACGGGGGAGGCAATGCTTCGCTTCCGCCAATATAAAAAACTTCATCTGTTTTCAAACCTAGTTTCATTAATAGCTTATACCAGTAGTAAGTTAAGCGAAGCTTTAGTTTTTTCATAATTGTCCTCCTTCTAAATGATGTGTCAAAAGAGTATAGTATACTAACTAACCATTCCTTCGTTTACCACATTAATTTTTTTGCTTGTTAGCATTTTAGGGTGCACAATACATGAAAATGCATCATCTGATGAAAGCTGCTGTCTTGTAAAAGAAATCAGCCCCTTTTCTACTATATATCTGCCATCCTTTTGTTCGATGACGAGTTGTTCTGGCTTAATGGCAATTATAAGCTGATGCTCTTTCCCCATCACCTTATAAGGAATGATACGCATCCTGTATTGCCATTCATCGCTAAGCTGTATCCGCCCATGTATAATTGCTTCCGAATCATCGACAATATCGCTTAACTCGGCTGGGATTTCCTCTTTCATCCCACTGATTGACACAAACATAACAGGAACTCTTGATATTGGGTCATACACTTGGTTGCCGCTATCAACAAGCCCTTTCAAAGAAAAATCTCTCCCAGCAATTTGAAACCTAACCTGGACAATCTCTTCATATTTAATTTTTGTCATTTCAATACTTTCTACATTTTTTTTGGAAAAATGCCAGGCTATAGGAAAACCAAGCAAAACAAACAGCCAACTGATAGGATCACCAAAGCCTTTTACACTTGCAAGCATAACGGAAGATGATAATTGAAAGTCAAATTGTACGAAATAATGGCTGCCAATCAGCACCCCTCCTATCAGAAAGGTAACGAAATAAAATGTCATTAATCCACTGAGATAATAGCGAAGTCTCTTAAAACCAAAAACAGTCAAAACCATAACACAAGAGAAACTCAGCTTAGAAATCGGATGACTTGTATATATATGGTATGGAGTTACAGCCAGGAGGATGATAATTGATCCAATGAGGCCGCCGCACAGCACTCTCCAAAGCTTTATTTCTCTCTTTAAGATAATGGCTGTCAAGTAGAGCAGCAAGCTGTCAAACAAGAAATTCAGCAGCCATATTATATCTAAATAAACGGCCAAATATTTAAGCCTCCTCCCTAAGTTTTATGGCGATGTTTGCTTGCTCACCTAACTCTATTAATCTGTTACGACAAAGTATAACCTACCGGATCAGGAAAGTGTGTCACTTCCTGTAATCAAAAAAACAGAAGTTTTCTCTATTAACAACAGATTTTGTCACTATTTCTTGCCTTGTGCCACCAGTTTGTTCTAACGTTGAATTTTCAGTTTTTTAGAAGAATATTATTTCCCAGGCTATGAAGACATAAAAAAAAAAGCGGGAAAATATCCCGCTTTTTTTATCTTCTGCGATTTCTATTACGCAAGAATGTTGGTATATCTAATGTATCTTCTCCTGTTTGAACCGAATTTCCACGTACAGGCTCTTTTGAATTGCTAGGGTTTTCCTCGCGTTTTACTTCACGTGAACCGCTAGGACTGCTTGAAGGCTTCATGCTATTTAAAGATGGCCTTGAAGTTGGTACTTGCATTGTCTCTTGATTAAATCCAGTCGCAATTACTGTCACGACGATTTCGTCTTTTAGATTTTCATTAATTACAGAACCAAAGATCATGTTAACATCTTGGTCAGATGCAGAAGCAACAATATCAGCAGCTTCCTGAACTTCATAAAGGCTTAAGTTTGAACCGCCAGTGATGTTCATCAACACACCTTGTGCCCCATCGATGGAAGTTTCTAGCAACGGAGATGAAATCGCCTTTTTTGCTGCTTCTGCTGCGCGATTTTCTCCTGATGCAACACCAATACCCATCAATGCAGAACCTTTGTTAACCATGATTGTTTTCACATCGGCAAAGTCAAGGTTGATTAATCCTGGTGTTGCGATCAGGTCAGAAATACCTTGTACACCTTGACGAAGAACATTATCCGCTTCTCTGAATGCCTCAAGCATCGGAGTGCTCTTATCCACAATCTCAAGCAAACGGTCATTCGGGATGACGATCAATGTGTCTACAGCTTCTTTAAGGGCAGAGATGCCGCTTGCTGCATGTGTAGAACGCTTTCTGCCTTCAAATGTGAAAGGTCTTGTTACGACACCAACTGTTAATGCCCCGATGTCTTTAGCGATTTGGGCGATTACAGGTGCTGCACCAGTACCTGTTCCTCCGCCCATACCTGCAGTAACAAATACCATATCAGCACCCTTTAGAGCTTCTTCGATTTGTTCTTTGCTTTCTTCTGCAGCTTTTTTTCCCACGTCCGGGTTAGCGCCGGCACCTAAACCTCTAGTCAGTTTGCCGCCAATTTGCATTTTCACTTCGGCTTTTGATAAGTTCAAAGCCTGAGCGTCCGTGTTGACTGCAATAAATTCTACTCCTTGAACACCATGTTCAATCATTCGATTGACAGCGTTGTTCCCGCCGCCACCGACTCCAATTACCTTTATTACAGCTAATGAATCTATATTTGTATCAAATTCTAACATGACAAATCCTCCTAATTCGTCGATATTCAGCAGTATCGAACTGTCCGCGTCTCAAGTCTTGGTGATATGGAGTAAACATACCATTTAATAGTTCCTATGTTTTTTATCTTTTAATCGAAAAAGTAACCCATGAACTTCTTTAGCTTTGAAGGTCCTTTTTCGACAGGCTGCTTTTCATATGAAGCTTTTGGCTGCGTCTGTTTTGGCGCTCTTTTTTCCTTTGGTTCCCCAACTGCAACAGGCTCTGCCTGATGAACATTGCCGCCTTGCAGCTTGTTATATTTGTATGAGAATTTAATCAAGCCGACAGCAGTCGTATATTGAGCTTCTCTAACACCAATATAATCAGGTATAGCTATGCGGACCCGATTTTGGAAAACCTCCTGTGCCAATTCCAGAATTCCTTTTGTTCCAGCTACTCCTCCAGAGAGTACGACACCTCCTGGAAGATCATACACACCCAATCTTTCAAGCTCGTCCATCACCAAATCGAACATCTCTTCCAATCTTGCTTCAATAATATCGGCAATTTCCAACTGGTTGAACTGCTGATGTTGGTCGCTCCCGATAATCGGAACGCTGAACACTTCTTCCTCTGATGCGTGGTTATAATAGGCATAGCCGTATTTCACCTTGATTTTCTCCGCATCTTCAGTTGTTGTACGCAAGCCAATGGAAAGATCTTTTGTTATATGATCTCCGCCGATTGGCAAGACGCTTGTCTTTTTCAAAAAACCATTTTCAAAAATGGCGATTGTAGTAGACCCGCCACCAATATCAAGCAGTGCCACTCCAAGATTTTTTTCATCCTTTGACAGCGCGAAGGAACCTGCGGCAAGAGGCTGTAAAGTAATATCCACAATCTCAAGGCCAGCCTTTTCCACACAGCGAAGCGTATTATGTAATATTGTCTTGCTGCCTGTAATAATAATTCCTTCCATTTCAAGGCGGACGCCTATCATCCCGCGAGGATCTGTAATTTCATCAAGACCATCCACGATGAACTGCTTAGGTATAATATCGATTATTTCCCTCTCAGGCGGAATGGAAACGACCTGTGCTGCATCCTTAACTCTCATTACATCTTCTATTGTAATTTCCCGATTTTCACTTGAAACTGCCACAACTCCATGTGAGGGCTGCAAGCTTACATGATTTCCCGAAACACCAACAATAACTTGTCTAATTTCTACACCAATCATTCTTTCCGCTTGTTCAATAGCTCTTCGTATGGAATGAACGGTTTCATCTATATCGACAATAGAACCCTTCCTCAACCCTTCAGAAGGTACGATGCCTACTCCAATAATGTTTAAGGACTCATTAATCATTTCGCCGATGATTACTTTCACGCTGGATGTACCGATGTCTAGACTTACATAAAATTCATTGCTGTTCATTCTCGGGCACCTCCTTTTGCTTTTTAAAAATAAGTGAACAACAGCTATCCTGCTTATTTTAGCGAATGTTAAATTTTAATGAATTAAATTCCCTATTAATATATTATTATTTAAATAATTCGCCAAAACTAATATATTCCCTTTTTTATGATTGATTTTTTTCAGTTTTTTCTCGTTTATTTTCCCACTTTGTCAAGATGATTCTTCTAATGACTGCGATATTTTGAAACAGCCTTACACCGAAGGCAAATATGGCAGCTAAGTATAAGTCTACACCAAGATGAACACCGAGAAAAGCTAAACTTGCAGCAAGGAGAATATTAAAGAAAAAACCTGTTACAAACACCTTTTCATCATATATATTCTGCAAATGTGCCCTGATGCCGCCAAACAGCGTATCAAGTGCTGCAAGGACTGCAATCGACAAATAGTTGGCATATTCCTCTGGAACCGTAATATCTGTCATAAGGCCAAGTGATATGCCGATAATAAGGCCAAATATAGGCAGCCACATCAAGCACCGCCTCCTTCTTCATCTCCTGCAGGCTTCATATAACGAATCAGTATATTGTCTTCATATGCTGGTATGGTTATTTTTTGCTGCGGCTTTTTAACATCAAGCAACAAATTGTCCATAAAGAAATCATCTGCTGATTGTGAAACCTTCATACGATTGTACAGCTGCTCAGCACTGTTTTCATCTGAGGCAATCACTTTAATTGTCAACGGAAGATTGTTGACAGGGTAACCGTTCATCTTTGTCTCTCCATTAATATCCCTGATGACAGATGTATTAATGTAACGATGTTCGGCAATGGATAGTTCCTTTGCTCCATACATGTTCAGCTCATTAATGAGCCGTTTCAGCAGGTCTGCAGAAATGGAGCCTTGCTCTTCTCCCATTAGTAAATCCGGGCTGACAGGCTGAACGTTAATAACAATCCCGTAGCCATTTTTTTCTGTAAGGCCGATCTCGTCCTTCAGCTCAGCAGTTGTCTCTTGCAGCAGCTCTTCTTTTGTCTGCGTGCTTTCGCTTTTATATTCGTCTACTTTTTGGCTGCTTGAGCGAATATCGCTTAACAATTTAAGCTCCGTTTCCTTTTCCTTGAGAAGTGCTTGTTTTAACTCCCAAGTATCTCTCGTGTCTCGCACTTTTGGTTTTTTGACTGTCTGGAATTGAACGGCAAGCATAAACCCAATAACTAGCGTAATAATTGTCATAGTGAAAAGTTTTTTGTTCATGCCTTCACCATACTTCCATAAATAAATAATCGGCAGCACATCTGCTTTTACCTAATTTGTTCTTAGTGCGTCGATTGAAATGGTTTCTTTTTTTTCCAACGTGAACTTGATGTTTTCATTCACCAATGTATCTTTTACTCCGCCTTTAATGTTCAATGCACCTTCCATCACTCCGCTGTCACCAATTGCCGTAATAACAAATGGTGCCGGATATTGATTACCGTCAATTTCAATGACAGGTCCATTACAAAGGATATAGGAATCATGGCTCAAGCGTTGGCCGTTGATACTGACTGCAGCTGCACCTGAAACATACAGCTCATTCACCACTTCAAAAATATGATGTTCATGAACAAGATAATTGTTCACATTATCGTCATTCGGATCATAATTTCCATCTTCCAAAGTAACCTGTACTCCTTGTCCTTCAACTGGCACCTTGCCTAAATACATGCGGTAATTATTTGCATCCTCTGCGAGATTGTAATAAGCATCCGCCTTTGTGGAGAGCTCTTTCTCATAATCTGACAGTTCCTGTTGAGCCTGTTCCAGCTCTTTATATAGATCCCTGTTCTTTTCTTCCTGCGCAATCAACTCGTTTCGCAGCGCAAGATCCCGGTCGAACTGGCTGTCGCTCAAACTTTGTTTGCCATCTTCAGCCTGTGCCACTTGAAAAGCGAAGGCAACAATAAACCCTAATACAAGAAAAACAAAAGAAAAGATTACATGGCTCCCCTTTCGTTTATTCTTCACTAGTTTCTTCTCCTTCAGATCCATACTCCTTGAAATAAGAGCCGACTTCTAAATCGATAATGCCTTTTTTCTTTGAATCCAGTTGGCTAATAATGGATGGGTAGTGCTCCATCTTACTAGAAAAAGTACTTAAAGAAGCTGCAACTTCAAATCCATCATTCATGAAAACATTAATATGGTATGAATCCGTTTTTTTCGGAGTGTAATGAATTTCTGAGATGGCATTATATACACCAGCTGGGAGCTTTTTCAGCTCCTTGACCGTTTTCTCCAAAGCTTTATCATTATCAAAATCCATTATAAGCGGAGCATCATACGGTGTTGAGTCGGAGCTTCTCTCCTTTAACTCAGCACCGCTTTCAAGAATTGGAATATATTTATTCCCACTTACCATATAAGCGATCCGTTTATATTCTTCCACTTCAATACTCACTTTATTTGGAAGCTTTAAAGACACGGAGGACGACTTGATTTCAGGCAGAGCATTCAGTTTTTCTTCGATCTTGTCCTTTTTTATTGTCCAGATATTCGTAGTTGAACTGATTCCGCTGATTTCCTCTATTTGCGCTTCCGTATACAAGATGTTTCCTGTCACGATTGTTCCTTTTACATTGCTTAATGGCGACTGAAAATAAATAATGCAACCAATGAGGAGAAAAAATAGCATGAGCAGAAATATGAGGCGTTTGTTTGCTTTCTTTCTTCGCTGCTGTTTTAATTTAGGAATTCTATCTTCAATGGAAACAATCTTCCCTTTTTCCAAATAACCACCTCTAACAGAAGAAACAAGCAACAGTTTGTAAGCTGCCGTTTCATAATCACTTAATATATATCGGAATACAACCTGTTTTATAAAGCTGAAAATGTCAGTTTTGAAAATTATTCATTATTATACAGGGTAAAAAAGCTTGTCTACTACAAAAACTTAAACTCCATTGTTTGATTAAGCATCTACATACTATTTATTGAAGATGGTCTGGATGGAAAAAGACTCTTTTTCCATCCAGCCTTTCATTATTTAATCACATCCTGCATTACTTTAAACAGTCTCATAGCAGCATCGGGAATTCCCAGCTCCAAAGAGGCAGCTTTCATGTTCTCAAGCTTTTCTGGCTGCAGCATAATATCGTCAATCTCTTTCACAAGATTTTCGCCTGTCAATTCACGCTCGAGCAAGAGTTTTGCGGCACCATTGTTAGTGAGTGCGTTCGCATTTTTTTCTTGATGATTATTTGTGACATAAGGACTTGGAATCAAAATACTTGGAATCCCCAGAGATGTGAGTTCTGCCAACGTTGTTGCTCCGGCCCTCGCTACTGTCAGGTCTATTCCTGCAAGCACCTCTGGCATATTGTGTACAAATGGCTTTATGATCACATTTTCAGGATTGCCGATTTTTTCGACTTCCTTCTTCACTGCTTCATAATGCACCTCGCCCGTGACATAAAGGACTTGATAATCCTTTTTGCCGAACTCTGGCAACGCAGAAATAACTGCATCGTTAATTGGTCTTGCTCCTCTTGAACCACCAAAGATAAGCACAGCTGGATATTTAAGCTTAAGTCCTGCAGAAAGTTTTCCTTTAATCGCATCCTGGTTCAATACTTCAGATGCACGGGGATTCCCTGTCAGAACTACCTTTTCCTTCGGGAAGAACTGTTCTGCTTCTGCAAAGCATGTTGCCACTTTATCAACATACTTACTTAAGAATTTATTAGTCAGTCCAGGGACACTGTTCTGTTCATGAATGATGGTAGCAATGCCCATTTTAGCGGCTGCATACACAACAGGTCCGCAAACATAACCGCCTGTTCCGATCACAACATCCGCTTTAAAATCTTTCAGGATTTTCTTGCATTTATTTACACCAGAAATGAATCTCCAAACAGTTTTTACATTTTCAGGGGAGAGCTTTCGTTTAAAACCAGTTATATGTATCGCTTTGAATGGAATATCTTCACGGCGTACTAATTTACTCTCTAGTCCTTGTTCTGTTCCTAAATATAAGAACTCGACATCCTTAACTTCCTTTTGTATTTCACGGATTAAGGCAAGTGCTGGATAAATATGTCCTCCGGTACCACCGCCGCTAACCACTATTTTCATTTTCCCACCTCATAACACGTACTTGATCTAGCTGTTTTTAATAAGACATTTTTTATGATTTTCAAATCTATTTTATTATAGCTTTATTTATGAAAAACAGAAACTATCTTCTATGAATATTTTGGAGGAATTTCTTAAAGCCCCAAACTAGATGTTCCCTATTGTACTATATTTTAAACCTGTTCGTGTGATTTACGACAATTGAAAACAAATTGTAATACATTTTTTAAAAGCCGATAGTACTTAATTGGCCAGACTTTGCTAAAGAATTCCACGTCTGCCAAGCATTTTAATTGTTTTCCTCAGCCTCCCCTCCCCTACCCCTTACCTTTGTAATGAAATAATTGTTATCAATTGTTTATAATAGTGAATTATATGAAGATTTTAAAATAAATACCCGTAAGGATGTGCAAAAAAAAAGGAAGGCTCTAAGCCATCCCTCTCCTTTCGTTTCTTCTTCTCTTTTTTTAATATCTCGAATAGCGACTCACGTTCAACAGAACCCCTATGGCCACAAGCATCAATGTTAAGGATGACCCTCCGTAGCTTAAAAACGGCAGCGTTATACCCGTAACCGGCATCAGGCCTGTAACAACCCCAATATTGATCATAACTTGAATAGCAACCATTGCGATAATCCCTACAGCAAGCAAGCTTCCGAACAAGTCTTGCGCTCCAAGAGCAATCCTAATGCCTCTCCACAGCAATAAAGAAAACAGCAACAGGATCAAGGAGCCTCCGATGAATCCGAGCTCTTCAGACAGTATCGCAAAAATAAAGTCCGTTTGCGGCTCTGGCAAGTAAAAGAATTTTTGTCTGCTTTCTCCCAGCCCTAAACCAAACAAACCTCCTGGACCAATAGCGTATAAAGACTGAATGATTTGAAAGCCGCTACCAAGGGGATCTGACCATGGATCAAGGAATGAAGTGATCCTTTTTATCCGGTACGGCGCCGAGGCAACAAGCCCAACAAAGCCGGCAACACCAATTAATCCGAGAATGACAAAATGCCGAATTCTTGCGCCAGCAATAAAAATCATCACAACACTTGTCCCAACCATGACCGTGCCTGTACCTAAATCAGGCTGAAGCATAATCATGCCAAATGCTAAAAATACGATTCCTAGTGCAGGCATAAGCCCTTTTTTAAAGGAAGTTATCTTTTTTTGATTTTCTGACAGAAATTTTGCAAGAAAAGCAATCATCGCCATCTTCATAAATTCTGACGGCTGGATGGAGAATGCTCCAACACCAATCCAACTGCGTGATCCATTACGGACGTTTCCAATTCCCGGTATAAGTACAAATACTAAAAGAACAAAACATACAATAACGATAATCTTAGCCCATGTTCTCCATGTCCAATAGTCAATATTCATGATGAAAAACATGGCGACAATCCCAACCCCGGCAAAAAGCATCTGTCTTTTTGCAAAGAAGAAAGAATCATCGAACTTGTAATCTGCCCATACAGCACTTGCACTGTACACCATGATTAGTCCTATCGCCAGCAATGTAAACGTGATGATAATCAGGAATATATCGGGAGTTGTTTTTTTTGTCGGCACCTTTTCCACACCTCGAGTTGCAAGTATTAGGGCTTGCATCAGACCGAGAATGACGGTTGACATTCCTCTTCAAAGGCGACATAGATTCACCTTAAGCATCATTTTCACAATTGAAACGATGGATGTAAACAAGCCCTTATTTAAGCTTATGCACCGCTTCTATAAAAATGTCTCCTCTGACCTCAAAAGTTTTGTATTGATCCCAGCTAGCACATGCTGGTGACAGAAGAATAACATCGCCCTCCTCTGAAAGTTGGAAAGCAGCTGGTACAGCTTTGTCCACATTATCGACACGTTGGATAGTTTTTATTCCTGCATCGACTGCAATTCTCTCCAGCTTCTCAGCTGTTTGGCCAAACGTAATCATTGCCTTTACATTTTTAAGTGATGGTATGAGCTCATCAAACTCATTGCCTCTATCCAAGCCACCAGCAAGAAGAATTGTTGGTGCATTAAATGCTGCCAGCGCATTTTCCGTTGCAAGAATGTTAGTTGCTTTTGAGTCATTATAAAAACGTCTGCCTTGAATCTCATCGATAAACTGCAATCTGTGTTTCACGCCTTTAAAAGTGCTCAATACACGGTGAATGCTGTTATTGTCAACACCTGTCAGCTTCGCAGCAGCAATCGCAGACAGGATGTTTTCAAGATTATGGGCACCTGGCAAAACGATATCCTTTATCTCAATTACTTTCTCATCATGGAAATACACGGAACCATCCTTTACAAACGCACCGAATTCGAGTGGCTTTGCTGTTGAAAAAGGAATGATTGTCGCATTGCTTCTGCGGGCAATATTCATCACCTCTTCTTGCTCCACATTTACAATGAGGTAATCATGCTCATCTTGGTTGTTTGTTATATTGCCTTTTGCTTTTGCATACTCTTCCCTAGTGCCATGGTAATCTAAATGGGCATCATAAATATTCGTAATAATTGCTACTTTAGGTTTAAATTGATCAATTCCCATAAGCTGGAACGATGAAAGCTCGATAACAATTTGATTATCCTTATCTGCAGATTGTGCAACATCTGCAGCGACTGTCCCGATGTTTCCAGCAATCAATGGCTTTTTACTTGCTGCTTCAAGCATTTCGAACAGAAGGGTAGTTGTCGTCGTTTTTCCGTTTGAACCAGTAATGGCAAGAAAAGGAGCTTCAGAAATTTTATAAGCAAGCTCTACCTCTGTAATGACAGGAATCTCTTTCTCAACAGCTCTTTCAACCATCGGGTTAAAGTATGGAATTCCCGGATTCTTCACTATTAATTGAAACCCTTCATCCAAAAGCTCAACAGGGTGGCTTCCGCAAATTACAGTAATACCCTGCTCCAGCAATTGTTGCGCCTCTGGGTTCTCTCCAAGGGGTTTGCTGTCGTTCACTGTTACAAACGCCCCTAATTTATGCAATAGAGAAGCGGCGCTGACGCCACTTTTCGCAAGACCTAATACTAGTACCTTTTTATGATGATAATCAGTGATATGTTTCATTTTTATAACCACACCTCAATATAAATTCCTAATACTGCAAACAGCAATCCTACACTCCAGAATGTAACTACAACACGCCATTCTGACCAGCCTACAAGCTCATAATGATGGTGAAGAGGACTCATTCGGAATATTCTTCTTCCTGTTGACTTAAAGGAGATTACTTGAAGGATTACAGACAATGTCTCGATGACAAAAACTCCCCCGATTAAAATAAGCAGTATCTCCATCTTTGTCAAAATAGCAATTGCCGCTATTGCTCCTCCTAAAGCCAATGAACCTGTATCTCCCATAAATACCTTTGCAGGATGGGCATTGAACACTAAAAATCCTAAAACCGCACCGACTATCGCAACAGAGAAAATGCTGATTTCAAACTGCGACTGGCTCCATGCAAGAACTGCGAAAGCACCAAAGCTTATTGCTGAAGTTCCTGACACTAATCCATCTAAACCGTCTGTAAGATTGATTGCATTAGAAAAACCTACAAGCCAGAAAACGATGAATACGACATAAAACCATCCGAGATCAAATGATTTATCAATTAACGGTATATTAATGCTTGTAGAGAAATCATTTTGCATTAACACGAAATAGAAAATAACAGAAATGACAATTTGACCTAAAAGCTTTTGTCTTGATGTTAATCCTAAATTCCTTTTCATCACTACTTTAATAAAATCATCTAAGAAACCAAGCAACCCGAAGCCTAACATAACAAAAAGAAGCATATATGTCTTCATTGTCGGCTCAGTGAATTTATAGGTCATTACCAATGTTGTAACGACAACAGATAATAAAATCATCAGACCGCCCATCGTTGGGGTTCCTGATTTTTTCTGATGGGATTTCGGACCTTCTTCTCTAATGCTTTGTCCGAATTTCAGCCTTCTCAAGAAGGGAATAAAAACTGGAGAAGTAAGA
>JAPSHL010000055.1 GCA_031179905.1 Bacillus sp. (in: firmicutes)
TCTCTGCTCATTTATACCTTGCAGGATTGCGGCAGTGACAGCATACAAAGAAAAAAGAATAGCAACTGGGGCATATAAGCGCAGCACCTCTGTTCCTAAAGCCAAATCATCTGTCCCATAGAACAGCCGATAAATCGGCTCAGCTAATACGGATAATCCTATTGTTGCCGGTAATGTAATAAATAATAATATTTGGAAAGCTTGATTTAAATTATGGTTTACAGACTTTTGATCTCCATTAACAAACGCTCTTGTAATCATCGGAACGAGTGTCATGGAAAAGGCAGTTGCCAAGGAAACCGGAATAATAACAATTTTATGAGTCTGATAATTGAATGCATTTAATTGCGTTTCAGAAATGGCACTTAATCCTACCATAGCCATAGCACGGTTAAATGTAATCGTATCGATAAACTGAAAGAGCGGGTTCGCTATTCCAACGAATACGAATGGTGCTGCAGAAATTAGTATCTCCTTATACATAGATCCTAATGAAATATCCGTAATTTGCCGCCTGTCTTCCAGGAGCATCGAGTTAAAATATTTTTTTCTTTTTAACCAGTAATAGATGAGTACTGCCAGACCGCCAATCGCACCGACAAATGCTGCAAATGTCGAGATGCTGACTGCTGTAACAATATCGCCTTTGAAAACATACAAAACAGCAGCAGCTCCGCCAAGCATGAAAACAATTCGTACAATCTGCTCTACCACTTGAGATACAGCAGACGGTCCCATTGATTCATGTCCCTGGAAGAAACCGCGAATCAAGCTCATAACAGGAACAACAATGACAGCAAAGCTTACTGCCCTAATGACAGTCGTAACATCCTTGACACTGGAATTAAGATCATCCTCAGGGATATTAATCTCTGCAAGAAATGGTGCGAGGAAATACATGGCTAGGAAACAGACGATTCCGGTACAGGTCATCACAAGCAGACCTGACTTAAATAGCCGCCTGCTGACACCATACTCCCCCATCGCATTATATTTGGAAATAAATTTGCTTACAGCAAGTGGAATTCCGGCTGTTGCAATACTGATAACAATCGTATAAGCTACATATGAATATTGATAAAGGATAGTTCCTTCTTTTCCGACAATCATATTAAACGGGATTACATAGAACAATCCCAGTGCTTTTGATATCATAGTTCCGAGTGTTAGAATAAACGTACCTCTCAACAATTTTGACGACATATAATCCCTTCCTTAAATGAAGCTTAACTGCAATCTAACATAACAAAGTATTTTAACATAAAATGAATAAGTTACTAAGTGTAATAATGAGCATTTTTTTTACACACTATTAGTAGTTTACCTTTTCTTGACTAGAAACGCTACTTTAGCTTTCAAATGAAGAAATTGGTCTATTAATGACTTCTCAATATAGGAAAAAGAAAGTAGGTTTATCTATGCAATATGAAGTAATTGTAATTGGCGGCGGTCCTTCTGGATTAATGGCAGCAATTGGCGCTGCTGAATCTGGTGCAAAAGTACTATTAATTGATAAAGGGGAAAAGCTTGGCCGGAAGCTTGCTATTTCAGGGGGCGGCAGATGCAATGTCACAAACAGGCTGCCTGTTGATGAAATAATTAAGCATATCCCAGGTAATGGCCGTTTTCTTTACAGCGGATTTTCGATTTTCAACAATGAAGATATTATCAATTTTTTTGAGAATCTAGGAATTGCTTTAAAGGAAGAAGACCACGGCAGAATGTTTCCAGTTTCCAATAAGGCTCAGTCCGTTGTTGATGCATTATTGCAGGAACTGAGCAGACTGAATGTCGAAATTCGCACAAATACGCCTGTCAAAAAGGTGTCATATAATCAGGATGGTACAAAAACAATATTTATGCAAAATGGAAAAGAGGCAGTAGGTAAGTCTCTCATCATTGCTGTTGGTGGTAAATCCGTGCCACATACTGGCTCGACAGGTGATGGGTATGCTTGGGCAGAGAAAGCAGGACACACCATTACAGAGCTGTTCCCAACAGAAGTTCCTGTCACTTCAAGGGAGGCATTTATCAAGGAAAAGACATTGCAAGGTTTATCTTTAAGAGACGTTGCGCTTAGTGTATTAAACCAAAAAGGAAAACCTATTATCACACATAAGATGGACATGATCTTCACTCACTTTGGAATTAGTGGGCCGGCAGTTTTGCGCTGCAGTCAATTCGTCGTGAAAGAGATGAAGAAAACGGGTTTATCCGAGGTTCCTGTTTCTATTGATACATTTCCCAATAAAAAGGAAGAACCCCTGTTTCAGGAAATAAGTAAGCTCGTCAAGGACGAGCCCAAAAAAGCGATTAAAAACATCTTAAAAGGTTTCTTAACAGAACGCTATTTACTGTTTTTACTGGATCTTGCAGAAATTGATCCTGCTGCACAAGGGGCTACTGTCTCTCAAGATAAGTTAAAGAAATTTACGGCACTTTGCAAAGGGTTCTCTTTTAAAGTCAACGGAACAATGCCATTGGAGAAAGCATTTGTTACTGGCGGTGGTGTTTCCATCAAGGAGATTTACCCACAGACGATGGAGTCCAAGCTTATGCCAGGACTGTTCTTTTGCGGAGAGATATTGGATATCCATGGCTATACCGGGGGATATAATATTACCTCTGCATTTGTGACTGGGAGGCTGGCTGGTGTTAATGCAGCTTTAGAATCAAAAAATTCGTATAACTAAAAATTAGCTGAACGGTTTTTAATAGACCGTTCAGCTTTTATAAATGATCATCGAGGAGAAACAGTATATTTGTTCTTCATTACCCTCTTGTAATGCTGCAACATTATACTTTATATCTACAAGCTTCTTTTCATCGAGCTTCTCCAAAAACTTATTCATTTCCATTTCCAGGTCTTTTTCATGCTCTTGGTCAAATAGTTTTACTTTTATCATCCATTTTAGCTCCTTTCTAATAAGACAGAATATTCTATTAAAAAGAATAGACAATCTAACCATATTTTAGTCACATAATGAGAATAAAATACCCCCTTCGCGTATATTGCGAAGGGGGTATTTTTTACACTGTTTTACCGTTCCAGTTAAGCATCCCGCCAACCATGTTAACAACTTTATAACCTCTATCTTCAAGGAAATAGCATACATTTTCACTTCTTTTTCCAGAGCGGCATATAAAAATATACTCTTTATCTTTTGAGAAATAGTCTAGCTTTTCAGGAATATCATTCATGCGAATATGCTTGGCTCCAGGAATCATTCCTTCTGCTACTTCTTCATCCTCACGAACATCAACAAGCTCCAGGTTTTCCCCTTTATTCAGCTTATCTTCTAATTCATCTGTTGTTATCGTCTTAATTTCTTCCATTTATTGTTTCCTCCATTCTACTGTTACTAATCTTGTTAACTTCCACTCATTGTAATATAGAACAATAAAAAAAAAGATGCAAATCCAATGCACGTTTTTTGTAAATGCAAAAAGTCCAGCCACACAATATGGCTGGACTTCAACTATTAATTCGCTACTATATTAACTAATTTTCCAGGAACAGCAATAATCTTTCTAACTGTTTTACCGTCGATTTGCTCTTTAACTTGACTGTCTTCCATTGCGATTTGCTCTAGAGCATCTTTATTCGCATCAGCAGGAACCATCAATTTTGTTTTTACTTTACCGTTGATTTGGATAACGATTTCTATTTCATCGTCTACCAATTTTGCTTCATCATATGCGGGCCATGCCTCATACGCAATTGTCCCCGTTGAGTTTCCAAGTTTTTCCCACAGCTCTTCTGCTATATGCGGGCAGATTGGAGATAGAAGTTTTACGAAGCCTTCAATATATGCTTTTGGAAGTGCTTCTGCTTTGTAACATTCATTAATGAAGACCATCATTTGCGAAATTGCTGTATTGAAACGCAAGCCTTCGAAATCCTCAGTAACCTTCTTCACTGTTTGGTGGTAGACTTTGTCTAGACCATTCGCTTCATCGATTGCTTGAATTTTGCTTGAAATGTCGCCATTGTCATCCACAAGCAATCTCCAAATACGATCTAGGAACCTTCTTGAACCATCAAGTCCATTTGTTGACCACGCGATAGCAGCATCAAGCGGCCCCATGAACATTTCATACAAACGAAGTGTATCGGCACCATGGCTTGACACAATTTCGTCTGGATTCACAACATTTCCTTTGGACTTACTCATTTTTTCATTGTTTTCACCAAGAATCATTCCTTGGTTAAACAGCTTTTGGAAAGGCTCTTTCGTTGGTACAACACCTAAATCATACAATACCTTATGCCAGAAGCGTGCATACAATAAATGAAGAACTGCATGCTCTACACCGCCGATATAAATATCAACTGGAAGCCATTCTTTCAGTTTTTCCGGATCTGCGATCGCTTCACTGTTTTTCGGATCGATATAACGAATATAATACCAGCTGCTACCTGCCCATTGCGGCATCGTGTTTGTTTCCCGTCTGCCTTTTTTACCTGTTACCGGATCTACTACATTAACCCACTCAGAGATGTTGGCCAATGGTGATTCACCAGTGCCGGATGGTTTAATTTCTGCTGTATCAGGCAATGCCAGCGGTAATTCTTCCACAGGTACACCTGTCATCGTGCCATCTTCCCAGTGAATGATTGGAATCGGTTCACCCCAGTATCTTTGACGGCTGAATAACCAGTCACGAAGTCTGTAAGTTACTTTTTTCGTACCGATGTTCTTCTCTTCAAGCCATGCAATCATCTTAGAGATTGCTTCTTCCTTTTGCAACCCATCAAGGAATTCTGAATTTACATGGGCTCCATCACCAGTATATGCTTCTTCCTGTACATTTCCACCAGACACAACTTCCTTAATTGGAAGATCGAAAGTCTTTGCAAACTCAAAGTCTCTTTCATCATGTGCTGGAACTGCCATAATGCTCCCTGTTCCATAGCTGACAAGCACATAATCCGCAATCCAAATTGGCATTTTTTCACCATTAACCGGATTAATAGCATAAGCTCCTGTAAACACACCTGTTTTTTCTTTAGCAAGGTCCGTTCTTTCCAAATCGCTCTTGCTCTTAATTTTCTCTAGGTATGCTTCAACTGCTTCCTTCTGCTCTGCTGTTGTTATTTTGTCCACTAAAGCATGCTCTGGTGCTAAAACAGCATATGTTGCACCAAAAAGTGTATCAGGTCTAGTTGTGAAAACAGTGAATGTTTCTTCATAATTTTCAATCTTGAACGTCACTTCCGCTCCTTCAGAACGTCCGATCCAGTTTCGTTGCATTTCTTTAATGCTTTCCGGCCAATCCACTTCATCTAAATCTTCTAACAAACGGTCAGCGTATGCTGTGATTTTTAAAATCCATTGTCTCATCGGGCGTCTTTCAACAGGATGTCCGCCCCTTTCGCTTTTTCCGTCAATTACTTCTTCGTTTGCCAGTACTGTGCCTAATGCAGGACACCAGTTTACTGCTACTTCATCGACATATGCTAAGCCTTTTTCAAACAGCTGAAGGAAAATCCATTGTGTCCATTTATAGTATTCTGGATCTGTTGTGTTAATTTCTCTGTCCCAGTCATAAGAGAAACCTAATGAATTGATTTGACGTCTGAATGTTTCAATATTCTTCTCCGTAAACAATGCAGGGTGATTACCTGTATCCAATGCATATTGTTCTGCAGGCAAACCGAATGCATCCCATCCCATTGGGTGAAGAACATTAAAATCCTGCATTCTTTTCATTCTAGAAAGAATATCAGTAGCTGTATATCCTTCTGGATGTCCTACATGAAGTCCAGCTCCAGATGGATAAGGAAACATATCAAGTGCATAGAATTTCTTTTTCCCTTTATCTTCACTTGTTTTGAACGTTTTATTTTGTTGCCAATAATTTTGCCATTTCTTTTCTATGTTTTGATGATTAAAGCTCATCTTATTTCCTCCTATTAGTTTTCTCTTCGCAGGGTTGTTTTCCTAAGAAAACAAAAAATCCCCTCATCCCAATAGGGACGAGAGGAATATATGTATAATCTCCCGCGGTACCACCCACAATTAGTGAATAATTCACTCGCTTCATTATCCCTTAACGCGGTGTACGGCAAGCATTACTGTTAGTTCACACTTGCAACTCAAAGGCGAGTTCAAGATTTTTTTTGACTGGCTTGCACCGTCCGCCAGCTCTCTTCAACAAAAAAGCATCTTTACTATTCCTTTTCCTAGCTGTTGCCCTATATGATGTTTATTGTATGTTATTTTCCCTTTGGATGCAAGCAGTTATTAAGCAAGAACTCTGTACGTCGTTTCCTTTATTAAAGCATATTCAGACAAAGATTTATTGTCACTTTTTGTTTGCCTCAAAGGATGCTGCTAATTGCAGGAGCCTTTTATCCTGTCTTTTACCTGCAATCATAGAAACACCGACAGGAACACCATCCACTTCTGCCAAGGGGATATTCACTTGCGGCAAGCCAGTTAAACCTGCAATGCAGCAGAGCTGGAATGTCCTGCTTCTGCGCAGTTCAAGTTCCTCCACAGACAGATTGAGTAATGGAGCTTTGCCAGGGGAAGTCGGAATAATCAGGATACCATCATTCTTTAGAAGTTTTTCCATTTTTTCTTGTATCATACGTCTTTTCTCTAAATATGGTTTTATATCAACCTCAGCTAGTGTGCTTGCCCATTGGAACCGTTCTGCAATGCCAGGGCCGAAGGAAGGTTTACACTGTTCAATCCATTCACCATGCTCCTCCCAAATCTCCCTGCCTTGAAGCATCCTGAACGTCTCTGCCCATTCTGCAAGCCCCTCATCTGCCAAAACTTCTTGAGAGTGTGTGAAAGAAGATGTCTCCCAATTTTTCAACTCAGCTAATAACGCCTTTTTTGCATTAGGTTCAATCAACTCCCAGGCATCCTCCGCCATAATGATACGAGTAAAAGGAGCTGTTTCCTTTTCCTCTTCTATTAATACGTTTCCAACCTTCCATAATGTCTGTGCGTCTCTTGCCATCCAGCCGACAGTATCAAAGCTTTTAGCCAAAGGAATAACCCCTCCAATATTAACGAAACCATGGGTAGGCCGTATGCCATAAATCCCACAGTAAGAGGAAGGAATCCGGATCGATCCGCCTGTATCTGTACCAATCGCAAAATCAGTTAAACCTGCTGCGACTGCTACGGCAGATCCGCACGATGAGCCGCCAGGGATACGCTTAGGATCTTTAGGATTAATTGGGGTGCCGTAATGGAAGTTCTCTCCATTGAGACTGTACATCAGTTCATCGGTTATAGTCGTTCCTTCCAGCCTTGCACCACTGTTCAGCAAGCGGCTGATAGTGGGAGCTGTTTCCTTTGCTTCTGGGTGGGTCTTTAGCCAATCAGGATTTCCTGCCGTCGACCGATGTCCTTTTATGGCAAACACATCCTTTACTGCAAAGCTTAAACCTGACAATTCCCCTTTATTTAACGGTTCCCGTACAACCTCTTTATCTGCATATGCTCCAAAATCCTTTACCATCTTCTCCCCATCCTTCCCATAATTAAACTTGCAAATGTGAGACGATATTATAGTCTCTTATTGCCCATTGCAATCCTGTATAATGGATATTGCTAATACAGGCATTTGTTAAGTAAGTATTGTCTAAAGTAATCTCCTCGTTTGACAAGATCCTTAAAATTGTATGAATTACGGCACCATGAGCTACAAGTAAGATATTATTTTGAGGATAGCTTTGCAATATGTGTGCCAATCCTGCTTTCAGTCTCTCCTCAAGTTCCGAATAAGCCTCCTGATTTGGGTATGCCATATCTGGATAAAGGGCCTGTCTTTCCTCCTTTGTTTTTCCTTCTGCGTCCCCAAAGCTCCTTTCAATAAACTCTGCCATTTCCACTAAAGGCAGGTTTAAAGCCCCGTTAATGATAGACGCAGTCTCCTTTGCCCGTTTTAGGGGGCTCGTGATGATAACATCCCATTTAGATTCCTTTAAATAGTCCCGGCATTGTTCCGCTTGTCTAATACCGTTTGCATTCAAAGAAATATCGGTTCTTCCCTGAATCTTCCCTAATGAATTCCAATCTGTCTCTCCATGCCTTATTAAACAAATATTTGTCATTTATTCAAATTCCTTTCTATAAACAGAGCATGTTATTTCTACTGTAGATTAAATAGTCTAACTTTTCAATAAATTATCCGATTTATTAATATAGATAATAAAAAGCAACCGCTTCAATTAACAGAAAATAACTAATTTTCCGCCTTCACGAAGATGGAGTAATTTATATTGCAGGACGCCAGGAATCGAATTACACTTATTGCTGGTAGCAAATTAAATGAATGAAAAGGAGCACCAATATGCCTAGAGCACTATGGCTTTTAGTAATCGGAATGGCTGTCAATGTCACTGGCTCTTCTTTGCTTTGGCCATTGAACAGTATATATATCCACGACCACCTCGGAAAATCACTTACAGTAGCCGGTTTTATATTAATGCTTAATTCTGGCGCAAGTGTTATCGGAAATTTAGTTGGTGGCGCGCTTTATGATAAATTAGGAGGCTATCTCTCCATACTTCTTGGAATTTCGTTAACGGCTGTGTCCTTGTTAGGTTTATCCATCTGGAATGCTTGGGAAGCTTATTGCTTCTTCTTCACACTTTCCGGATTCGGTTCAGGAATCATTTATCCCAGCATGTATGCAATGGCTGGAAATGTTTGGCCGGAGGGAGGCAGAAAAGCGTTTAACAGCATTTATGTTGCCCAGAATGCTGGGGTTGCATTAGGATCGGCAATTGGCGGATTAATCGCATCTTATTCCTTCACTTGGATTTTCATATCCAATACCATTATGTATGTTGTATTTTTCTTTATTGCTTTATTGAGTTATAAAAATATTCAAGTTCAGCCGGCAGTGCACAACTCAGGAGAAAATGGTAGGAAACGAAGAGGAGCACAGCGAAACCCAGCTGTTTATGCCCTTACAATCCTCGGTTTTGGTTATTTACTTTGCTGGATTTGTTATGTACAATGGCAAGCAACTATCTCTACACATACTCAGGAGTTAAATATCCCGCTTGCTCAATACAGCCTTCTTTGGGCAGTAAACGGCGGACTTATCGTGTTTGGCCAGCCTCTCATCAGCCTGTTTACGAAGAGGATAGTCACTTCTGTAAAAATGCAGATGTTAATTGGTATAATTATCTTTATCATTTCTTTCCTTATCGTCGGGAAAGCAGAGATGTTCGCAGGATTCCTAGCAGCAATGATTATTCTAACAATTGGGGAAATGTTAATATGGCCTGCTGTTCCAACAATAGCAGATAAGCTTGCTCCAAAAGGGCGGGAAGGCTTCTTCCAGGGTATCATCAACAGTACAGCAACCGGCGGCAGGATGATAGGTCCTTTATTAGGAGGATATCTTGTCGATGTTAATGGAATTGGGCTGCTTGTGCCTGTATTAATTTTCTTACTTATCATTGGCATGGCAGCATCTTATTTCTATGATGCCCCATTAAAAACAAGCAAGATAAGAGTACCTAAAACAGAATAGATACAAATAAGGGCGATTCATAATTATGAATCGCCCTTATAAGTGCAAAGCTATGGCAATTGAAGCGCCATTTGATTTTGTTTATCCTGAATAAGCAGCCTCATTCTGTATAATTGATCCCTTTGCTGCGCGTTTGCACTATGATCCATCGTCTGCAAGTCATTAAATACATTTTCGAGCTGAAATTGCGCGTCAGTATATTCTTCAATATTGTAATGCTCCTGCATCTGAGCAATCTTATATTGTTCTTCTGCAAAGCCAATTGCTGTATTACATCTTTCCAAAAGCTCATCTATAGAATCACGAGTTGCCAAATTTTAGCCCTCCCAACAAGTCTTGCTGCTTGAAGCAATAGTGCTTCGCTACATATTATCTGTAGACTGCAACCTTCTTATTACTTCCTTTTCTTTACTGAATTATCGTTTTTTGAGACAGCAGCCAAATATACTGTTTGGATAAGAAGCATTTACATGTTAAAATTTTTGTTATGCATTTAGATTGCATTATAAGGAGGTCATTCTTTTGAGTCAGCAAAATCCATTTGCTTATGCAGCTGATAATAAAAGATATCATACATGGAATTATCATTTGCGAGGCGAGTTTGGACATAAAGTATTTAAAATCGCACTAGACGGCGGGTTTGATTGCCCAAACCGTGACGGTACAGTCGCACACGGAGGCTGCACATTCTGCAGTGCTGCTGGGAGCGGCGACTTTGCAGGTAATCGTGTCGATTCACTGGAGAAACAATTTAACGATATAAAAGGAAAAATGCATGAAAAATGGAAAGATGGCAAATATATGGCATATTTTCAAGCATATACAAATACACACGCGCCTGTTGAAGTGTTAAGGGAAAAATACGAGACAGTTTTGAAGCAGGAAAATGTAGTTGGGATTTCCATTGCGACTAGACCCGATTGCCTTCCTGATGATGTTGTTGAATACTTGGCAGAATTAAATGAGCGCACCTATTTATGGGTAGAGCTTGGTTTGCAGACTGTTCATGAAAGAACAGCACAGCTTATAAATAGAGCGCATGATTACCAAACATATGTGGATGGTGTCAACAAGCTGAGAAAACATAATATTCGCGTCTGTTCACATATTATCAATGGACTTCCGCTCGAAACAAATGAAATGATGATGGAAACGGCGAAAGAAGTAAGCAAGCTGGACGTACAAGGAATTAAGATACATCTGCTTCATTTGCTTAAAGGGACACCTATGGTTAAACAGTATGAAAAAGGGCTTCTTGAGTTTCTATCTTTTGAAGAGTATATTCAGCTTGTTTGTGACCAGTTAGAAATATTGCCGCCAGAAATGATTATTCATCGGATTACTGGAGATGGACCGATTGATTTAATGGTCGGACCGATGTGGAGCGTCAACAAATGGGAAGTGCTAAACAGTATTGATGCAGAATTAAAAAGACGAAACAGCTGGCAAGGAAAGTTTTATAAACCTGCTGAGAAGGTGATGATATGAAGCTGGAGCGCATACTTCCCTTTGCAAGAACATTATTGGAAAAAGCAGTCGGTGACGGTGACATTGCCATTGATGCGACAATGGGTAATGGGCATGACACCAGCTATCTTGCAAACCTTGTCGGAGATGAAGGAAAAGTATACAGCTTCGACATTCAAGATCAGGCTCTGGAGGCAACCGAAAAGAGGCTTGCAGAGCACGCTCATTCCAACCGGGTTGTTCTAACAAAAACAGGGCATGAAAATGTTGGAAAAATCATACCTGCAAAGATGCATGGCTTCGTCAAGGGAGCAATCTTCAACTTAGGCTACTTGCCTGGTGGAGATAAATCGATTGTAACAAGCTCCAATACAACCATATCTGCAGTCGAACAAATTTTTAAAATGCTTGCACCAGAAGGAATCATTATCCTTGTCATTTATCATGGACATGCAGAAGGTGCAACAGAAAGAGATGAGCTAATCCAATTCGCTGAAAACTTCAGTCAAGAGAAAGCTCATGTTCTTCAATATCAGTTCATTAATCAAAAAAACAACCCACCGTTTATTATTGCCATTGAGAAAAGGTAACGAAAAAAAGGGCAGGACAACCAGTTAATACTGATTATCCTGCCCTTTTACTCATTCCCTTAAAAGAGGGTGCAGGAGGCAATACATAAAGCAATCATAAATATGATTATTTTGAACCATATATTTCGCCAAGGTTCCTTCTTTATGAAACCCTGCCCTTTCCAGCATTTTTTGAGACGGCACATTCTCCGGATAAACTATTGCGGAAATCCGATTCAACTGAAGCGCAGAAAATCCATAAGAAATAACTTCAGTAATAGCTTCGCTGCCATACCCCTTACTCCAAAAGTCCGGATGAAGCTCATAACCAATTTCGGCACGCTTATGCTTTTGATGCCATGCATGATAGCCAATTGTACCAATAAGATTACCACTGCTTTTCTCTACAATTCCCCAGCGAATTCCCTTTTGCATACTGTAATTCATATTAAAAATCGCCAGCAAAGAACGTGCTTCCTCAATTGTATTAAAAGGTTCCTGCCCATAATGCACAGTAACATCAGCACGACTTAATATTATATAAAGCGCTCTAGTATCTTTTTCATCTAGTTCTCTTAAAAGCAACCGATCTGTTTCTAGTTCAGGAAACATCCGCAACTCCCCTTGTCGGCCAACAGTTATTTAGACATCGTCCTCATCATTCCTGCAGGAATCATTTTCTGAAACTTACGGTATGCCCGTCCATTAATATAAAAGAAGTAGCCTACAGGTCCTGAAGTTTTAATGATTTCCTTTGCCAGCTTTCTGATATTTTGCTGCTTATACACTTTCTCGTCCGATAAATAAACGCCGAGCAGCCCTCTGTTAATAAGCTTGTGAAATCTTTGATGGGGAAGATTTTTCGTATGCTTGTCTGCTTCTTCTACAAAATGCTTTAACCGGCTGAAAAGCTCTTCTTCATCTTTATAATAGAAACAGAAATTCAAATCGCCGCCCTGTCTGTCTTCCTCTTGATCGATAAAATAATCTAGCAATATATGGAGACCTTGTATATATGGAAAATAGCCGTCTCGGATATTTGAGGAGTAAGCAGGCTGAAAGTCTTTTCTTAATGCGTATGACACTAGACAAAAAATTCCTAATGTAGAACCAGAGCATGCGGAAAATTCATACCATTCCATTTCAGGAATTGCATGCTTGTTCTCATTAAACCACGTTTTTAATCTTGGAATTCTTTCCTCAACCATAACATGCTTATGTATTTGCAAATCACAATAATAACGGCAAAGTTCAAGTAACTGCTCTTTAATAAATTCGTAATTTTCCAGATTAGCGAGTGTGTCCCGGCATGTTTTCGCTAAATCATATAAATAACCGCCGTCGTCTTGATCCTCCCTAAACCGATAATAATTGGTGGCCTTTGCCCCTACGGTAAGCGCATGCTCCATCGATTCATGGAGCGCAGAGAAATCTTGCGGATCTAAAGAAGTGCTTCTGTCGCATAGATTATCAAGATAATCACTGATTGTTTGGTATGCCACGATAAACTTAATGGCAGTCTTAAATTCATGCCTTGAAATAAGGGCCATGATTGATCCGCCTTCACAATGGAACGTTTTGTCTTTTATGCTCGCCAAAGCCTGACTTCTCAGCTCAGGATTCGGGATTTGCTTTGCTCTATTCGTCCAATAATTCAGTTCTTTGTGCACGACAGGAAAAACCTTTAAATACACTTTAGACATTAATGTTAGTGGCATATTCGGTACAGACATTTTTAAAACCTCACTTATACAATATAACCTATCGATTTTAGCTGACTATTAATAAAATCCAACGCATAGTCAAACACTTCATCTCTTTCCGGTTCGTTAAAGATTTCATGGTAGCATTTCGGCCATTCCTTAAATCTCTTTTCTGATAATGGTACCATATTGAACCAGTTTTTCACCATTTTTTTATCAACTACCGAATCGTCTCCTCCTTGCATGAGCAAAAGCGGTAAGTCCTGCATTTTGTTTACATTGGCAAAGGCTGCTGCCATTGCACTTATCATCTCTCTATACCATCTTACAGACACTTTTGTAATATATAAAGTATCGTTACTGTCTATTTCCCTAATTTCTGGATTTCTAGTCGCCATATCGATCGTTAATCCTGTATTCATTCTAAGCCTAGGTGCTGCCTTGTTCAAAAGTATTGAAATGGCGCTTAGCACCTTCGGCGGATATTTTTTCAAACCAAGGCAAGGCGATGACAGAATAAGTCCTGCAATCTTAAGTTTCTCCTGTTGCAGCAGGCGGATTGATGCCAAGCCCCCTAAGCTGTGCGCAACTAAAAAAACTGGTAATTCAAATTGATAAGCTGCTTGAATCCAGTCTTTGATTTCAATTGTGTACTCACTGAAAGAGTCGATATGCCCCCTGCTTGACCTTGTTGTCATGCCTTGGCCTGGAAGATCCCCCATCACGACATGAAAACCAGATAAGCGAAACATTTCGATAAGCCAACCGTAACGGCGATGATGCTCCATAGCACCATGGACAATCACGACGACTGCTTTAGCCTCTCCTTCCGCTTCCCATTTCCACATAAAAATCTCCCCCATTCGACTTATCCGTGTACTACTTCTTCTATTATGTAACACGCAAACGCACTTTGACAAATTTTTAAATTATTTATTGAACTTTGTTCTAGCTAATTTAAGGAAAAATAAAGGTTACTGCAGTACTCTATGATTAGATTTAGCACACTTAATAAAAATTGGTTTTTTTATTATGCACTAACGGGAAAAAAATATTAAGCAAACTTTCCTTGCGTAAAAATACTTTCCATCCAAGAAGTTTATTTCTTACTATTTATTTTCTCTAAATTTAACCGATAAATACTTATATAAGAAATAGGTGATGAAAATGAATACAAACGAAATAATACTATATACAGTCCTAGCTCTTTTTTTCTTATTATTCCTTGTAGTTCAAAAAAGGCTGACTAAAATCGTAAAAGGGCTTCTCTTTTCCTTAATTGTCATTCTAGCTGGAATTAGCTTTTATGTATTAAACTTAGACGATTCCAAGAATTTTGCCTTCGCAAAGGAGCGATTAGGGGAAATAGCTGTAACAGCAAAAGAAAATGTAAAAAAACTAAGTTCAGAAATAACAATTAAAAAATCTGTCTTATTGGAAGCAAATGCAATTAATCAGCTGCCAGAGCTTCCTAGAGGCTGTGAAGTGACAGCCCTTGCAATGCTTCTGCAATATGCAGGAGTAGATGTAGATAAGATGACACTTGCTGAAGAGATTACTAAAAATACTACAGCTTACGAGGTCGTAAACGGCACTATTTATTACGGCAATCCTAATGAAGGTTTTGTTGGAGATATGTATTCCCTTGAAGGTCCAGGTCTAGGTGTATATCACAAGCCGATTGCAGAGTTAGCGGAAAAATATCTTCCAGGAGCAATAGTTGACTTCACTGGCTCTGATTTTGATACTGTAAAGGAGCAGCTTTCTGACGGGCGTCCAGTTTGGGTTATCACTAATTCCAAATACCAAGAACTGTCTGATGATAGCTTCCGCACATGGGTAACTCCAAGCGGCACAATTGATATTACTTACTCGGAGCATTCCGTCCTTCTAACAGGCTATGACGAAGATTATGTTTACTTTAACGATCCCTTGACAGGTGAACAAAATAAAAAAGCACCCATCGATGATTTTAACGCATCGTGGGTGCAGATGGGAAGCCAAGCAATTACTTACAGCAACTAACTTCCATTATACTATTTAATTAAACAAGTGTTTTTTCTTTCAAATATTCCTTTTCGAAGGAATATTTTTTTTCGATATAAACACTATGCCAAACCATAAACATCAATACAGTCCAGATTTTGCGGCTATTGTCAGCTTTGCCTTGGCAATGGTCTTCCAATAGCTGCAATACAACTGATTTGTTGAGAAGATGTTCTGTATCGCTTTCTTTAATGATTGTTTTTGCCCATTCATTCATTTCATCCTTCAGCCAGTGACGGATTGGCACAGGGAAGCCTAGTTTTTTGCGGGTTAATACATGCTCAGGCACAAAGCTTTCCGCTGCTTTTCTCAAAATATACTTAGTAGTTCCATTGGCAGTTTTTAAACTTGACGGTATTTTGGAAGCTACTTCAAATACAGCCTTATCCAAAAATGGAACGCGCAATTCAAGAGAATGAGCCATCGTCATTTTATCTGCTTTCAGCAGGATATCCCCTCTCATCCAAGTATGGATGTCAATAAATTGCATGCGGTCAACTGGATCATAACCTTTGCTTTCTTCATAAAGAGGCTTTGTAATATCTGTATAATCTATACTTTTGTTATAGATGGACAGCAATTGCGATTTTTCACTTTCAGTAAACATTTTTGCATTTCCGATATATCTTTGTTCCATCGGTGTCACACCGCGTTCAATAAAGCTTTTCCCTTTAACTCCTTCAGGCAGAATAGCTGCAATCGCACGAAGCAATGCTTTTCCGGCTTTAGGAATTTTATTGAAAACCTCCAATGACTGAGGCTCACGGTAAATATTATAGCCGCCAAACAGCTCGTCTGCTCCTTCTCCTGAAAGAACAACTGTTACATGCTTTCTTGCTTCTTGTGCAACAAAGTATAATGGCACACACGCTGGATCTGCAAGCGGATCATCCATATGCCACATAATTTTCGGAATTTCGTTCATATATTCCTGTGGTGTAATGATGCGGCTAATGTTCTCAAGACCAAGCTTATCAGCTGTTTCCTTCGCTACATCAATTTCACTGAATCCGTTATGTTCAAAGCCGACAGAGAATGTTTTGATTCCTGGATGGAATTCTTTCGCAATGCTTGCAATAATGGATGAATCGATTCCGCCAGAAAGGAAAGATCCAACGGGAACATCACTTCTCATATGCATTTTTACACTGTCAAACAGCACATCTTTGATTTCTTTAACAAACTCTGATTCTGACTTGTTCACAGGGTTGAAAGATGCTCTCCAATAGCGTTTGATATCCATTGGTTCACCAAGCTTTTTCGTGAAGTAATGACCTGGCTCCAGCTTGTTGATACCCTCAGACATCGTATTTGTTTCTGGAACGAATTGATATGTCAAATAATGCTGAAGGGACTCATAATTTATAACATCGCTTTCCAATGCCATCGCAATACTCTTTTTCTCTGATGCGAAGTATGTCTTTTCACCATCATCAAAGTAGAAGAAAGGCTTGATTCCAAATTGATCACGAGCACCATACAATGTCTTTTCTTGCTTGTCCCATATAACAAATGCAAACATACCGCGAAGCTTCTCAACAGCCTTTTCCTTTTCATGGCTGTATAGTGCAATAATAACTTCTGTATCTGAGTTAGTTTGGAAAGTTAGTCCTGCCTTCACAAGCTCTTCTCTAATTTCCAGATAGTTATAAACTTCTCCGTTAAAGATGATCCAATAGCG